>DASVAM010000612.1:0-6241 GCA_036376375.1 Chitinophagaceae bacterium | reverse complement strand
ACAAACTTTTTATCATAATCATTCTTCAACTCCTCACCTGCTGCTCACCCAAAATTCATAACACAAATCAGACAAATTCAGGAGTGCCAAAAATTTCTTTCTGTGACTTGCCGAAATATGAGAGTCAACTAGTCCTCATTGAAGGCTCCTATAGCGGCATTGATGAATACTGGGCAATCAATTCTTTAAAGAAGTGTAAGGAAAAATTTAATGTTGAATTAGATTACTATAAAGATGGTAAACCAATACCAAAAGAATATCAAACGATTTTTGATTCCGCATATTCATCCTATTGGAATACTTTCCTAATTATAAAAATTATAGGAAAGTACGACAGCAAGAACCCAAGTGGATACGGGCATTTAGGATCAAATAAAAGCCGATTTATAGTTGAGGAATTTATTGACATAAAACTTATGAAGAGGTAACGTGACGCTGGATAAACCCTGTTCTCCGTAGTGTTCATTAAAATAAAAACTTTTATGCCCCTGTTCTCCGTAGTGTTCATTAAAATAAAAACTTTTCATCGTTGGCCTGAGTTTGTAACTCAGGTCAATATTTTTTCGACCAACCCGGGTCTGCCTGAAAAACTATTAAAAAAACTTTCACCTATTTTTGAGTTCTGCCCGATTTAAAACAATTGTATGTTTAGAAAACCTTGTACTAAAATCAGAGAATCTGTCTACGGTGTGTTATGTCAATCGCCAGTCGGGGCAGGCCAGGTAAATTTTGGTAATGGCACAGCCTTTATGATTGCCCCGGGTGTTTGTGCAACAGCTGCACACGTCTTACACGTTGAAGGCGATAAATCAAAAACACTGCATAAGCAAATTGAAGTTATCCGGTCTCCGGATATTGGAGGTCCGATGTTAAGAGCAAGATTAATTGCAGAAGATATTGACAGGGATCTTGCTTTAATTGAAATAATCAGTCATTCTGATATATCTACAGTAGCATTATACGATCATAAAATAGATATTGGGACATCTTGTGGATCTTTGGGCTTTCCGCTGGCATCAATAAATGTTGTCAACAATCAAATTTCCTTCAGCCTTGTCGAAAGATTTCAAGGTGCTTTTATCTCAGCATTTCAAAAGTTTTATTTACCAAACAATGTCTCGTTAGACTTTTATGAAACTGATTCGGTTGTGTACGGAGGCTCAAGTGGCTGTCCAGGGTTTACGGTGGAAGAAAAAGTTTTTGGAATGGTTATCGGCACAGTTGCTGAAGACAGCGCTACGAATAGTTCAACGCGATTATCAATTTCACGCTGGGTTCCTTCAATGGATATTATTGAATTTGCCAAATCAAATAAAGTAGATAAAATAAATGTCGCATGAATAGGGCATTGACGCAATCTTTTCCCTGATAAGTCTCCTCCGACTAAAAACGATATACTAATCAAGGAGGTTAAGAGCGACTCGTCATCAAAGTAAGTAAAGCATCAATTTGCGACGGATCCGTCCTGACATCATGTAAACTGTAAATTTCCAATTATTGGGTGGAGATTCGTCTGAAAAGAAAATTGGCATTCAAATACCAGACGCTTATTGATTAGTGTTATTCCCGGGAGACATAAAATCAAACATGTAATTATTCTCATCTGGCTGATCGCTGCCGGTTATTTGGGCAAACGCACTGTAGACGGCCCCAAAGCTCCATGGCAAACTAAACAACAGGCCAATACCGCAGGGTAATGCACTTACGATAACAATTAAACTAATAAGAATAAATAAGCCCACCAGGCGTAACAAATTGGGCGCAGTAACCTTGCGTGAGAGCTCCATCGCGGGCCATGCATCCATTTTATACACGACAATAAAATGAAGTCTGAAAGCCCACACAGCGCTTATGAATAACATAGCCAGCATAAACAAACTAAACAACAGGATGTTTTTGGTATTAAAGAAAATGCTTTGAAAAAGTGCGGCAATCTCCTCCTGGTTTTGGTAAGCACCACTTCCTTGTGACAGCCCCCAAAGCTCTACCAGCTCCGGTATTAAACTATAGAAACATAATACTGCAATTAATATCATTACAAATGACTGTATCAATGTGGAGATCAATACAGGCATAGCATAAGCAAATCCCTTGAACATATCTCCAAAATCTGTCCAACCCTCGCCTCTCGAAATTCGCCAGGTGATAAATATGGCGCTGGCCGCAAAACAGGGACTTAAAAGAAGATTGTTAACAAGTGCACCTACAATTGGTATGAATCCAACGCCCATACTAATGATCACGGTAATTACACCGGCACCGATATAATAACCCAAATATTTTGAAACAAGTTTCCATCCGTCACTTATTGCCCGACCTATTTCAAATGTGTTTCGTGTCTCCCGCAGTTCTTCAATTGATCTCATTTGTTTGGTTTAAAAAGCAAAATAAGAAATTCAAAATAAAAATTAGCTGTTGAATTCACTACGCCCGCTTATGTTGCCTGGAAAACTTTAGAGGTAATCCCGTGAAGAATATTTATGTGTTGGCCGAAATTTTACTGGCAGCTGTTTTTCCGGAAAGGCTTGTCTGGTCTCTGGATACTGGTCCCTGGATATAGAATTAATTCTACTAGCCTCAGCTGAAAATATTCTGAATAGCCTACGAATTGTCATAGGATAAGGTTGAAATGGTTTAACAACCATTTTCAAGTGTCCGCGTGCTTCCACCGACGGACTTTCTTATTTCTTCTTGCACAATGTTTGTACTATTGGTTTGACTCAATCACCCGGATATGAAAGAACTATTTGAATTTCAGACAGCACAGCTTGCAAATCTATTGGCCAAAGAAACGATCAATTATTATAAACTGGTAGGCTTTGGAGCAAGTGTAGAAGAATGTACTCATTGTAATGACCGGATAAAGCAAATTGAAGAGGAATTGCGATCCCGAAGAAACAAAGAAGAAAGAAATATTTTTCAGCGACAAAACGTCTCCGCTCCTTTTTAATCTTCTTATTGTTACCTTATACTTACGGGGTTTGGTAAAGCATGTAATCAGTCAGCACGATACATGCTTTTTACCACCCGGCCGGGTCTTGCCGAAAGACTTTTATACTTAAAACGGTGGCGTATATTTTTATCTCTACACAATGGACTCAAATCAGAACAATCGCACATATAACCATTTTGTTTGTTATCTCCTCAGCAATAACGGTGAATTTCCAGGATTTGATTTGCCAAATTTAATATTGGATGAAATTAATTAGTTGGAAACCTGTCTCCATGTTTTCTCCCAGCAGTACGGTTAGCTACGGACGATTATATACTTGTTTGACCATCTATAAATTATTTTTAAAGGATTATAATTCTCCTATTTTGCACTCCTAATCAGAAACAAACCCGCCTTGCGGGTCATTAGCCCACCAGCATCCACGGGGGCTATTTTACGCCATCCATGGTTCCCATGCGCCACGATAGAAAACTCCGAAATTTGAATAACGACTGAGCAATTTTAAAATGAAAATATACTTTGTAGATTCTTTTACAACTGAAAAATTCAAGGGGAACCCGGCAGCGGTTTGCATTCCGGCAACCAGGTTGGACAACGATACCATGCAAAAAATTGCAAGCGAGATCGGGTTTTCAGAAACTGCGTTCATAGATCATTTGGCAGGGAATACCTACAGCATAAGATTTTTTACTCCCAAAATTGAAATTCCTTTGTGCGGACATGCTACGTTGGCAGCGGCAAAGATCATATTTGATAGTGCCGATCGAAAGACAATAACATTCATTAACTGCGATGATGTTGAATTCCCGATCGAAAAAGCCGGCGACAAATTAAAAATGCAATTCCCCGTGTACGAGCTGGAGGAAATAGACGTACGTCAAAAGCTTTTAGATGCCCTTGGCATAAAAGAGATCCTAAACAAAAGATACAATCCCGAAACCAAAATTGTCTTGCTGGAAATAATAAGTGCTGGCGACCTTGCAAATTTGAACCCTGATTTTGCTGCTTTATTAGATTCCTGCACTGGCATTCATGGTGTCTTAGTGACCGCTATTTCCAATACTGATGAATTCGATTTTCATTACCGGTATTTTTGGCCCTGGGCAGGAACGAATGAAGATCCTGTAACCGGTGGAGTACAAACCTTCCTCGCCAAATATTGGGCATTGAAATTAAACAAGACAAAATTGAAAGCTTATCAATCATCTTTAAGAACGGGAAGTATGGACATAGAATTGTTGGAAGACCGAGTTTATATTTTAGGCGAAGCAGTGACTATGTTAGAAGGAAATTTGGTTGTATGATTTCTCCAGGTGTCTGAGTCTTACCTGAAACGGATGGTAAGAATATGTAGACACCTGCGGTCCACCTCCATATATAGACCATAAGAAGACACTTATTGGAGCAATAGAATTAATTCTACAAACCCGGGTTGAAAATGCTCTAATATTGCCCTCGAATTTTCATAGGATAAGGTTTAATGGTTAATGGTTTTTGATTAGAGAGCCCCCTGGTTTTTACCAGGGGGCCTTTTTATACAACCAGATCCCAATAACAGAACAAAGCACGGTAGCGATTAACAATCGGTCGATGGATTCCCACCCCTCGGGTCACAAATCGTCATTGGCCTGGCCCGCCACCCGAACGACAAGCTAAGTCGGTGTCAATGACCCTCCGAACCGGCTATTTCAGATGAGGTTTCTGACAAACTGAAAAAAAAAATTTGCGAAACCGAATAGTTGCATATATATTTGCAACTGATTAGTTGCATAACAGAAACTGTAACCAGTATGAGACGAGACATTTTCCAGGCGATAGCTGATCCCACAAGGCGGGCAATTATTACTCTGGTCGCCTTGCAGGCAATGACGCCGAACGCAATTGCAGAGAACTTCAACACTACCCGGCAATCTGTTTCCAAACACCTTCGCATATTAACGGAATGTGAACTGGTAAAACCGGAACAGCGAGGCAGGGAAATTTATTACTCGCTTGAAGTTGAAAAGATGAAAGAGATCGATAAATGGCTTAACCAATTCAGAAGGATCTGGGAAGACCGGTTCAACCAACTTGACAAAGTATTATTAACAATGAAAAAACAGAAAAAATGACAAACGAATTGCTATTTGATTTTACTGTCGACAAAGCTGCAAAAATGGTGTACATAACAAGAGAGTTTGATGCTGAACTTTCGCTGGTGTGGGATGCTTTTACGAAAAAAGAACTCCTTGACCAATGGATGGCACCTAAGCCCATGATAGCTAAAACAAAATACCAGGATTTTAAAGTTGGCGGCAAAAGATTTTATGCCATGATAAGTCCCGAAGGACAGGAACGTTGGGCGATCCAGGAATATACTTCCATTACGCCGAAGACCAATTTTAAAATGTATAATGCGTTTGCAGATAAAGATGAAAACCCGGAACTGCCGGGTTCTGAGTGGGATCATACTTTCAGTGAAGAAAATGCCCGCCCGGATGATCCGGTCGGACGGGGAATAACAAAGGTCAGGATTGCTATCTACAATGAATCCCTTGAACGATTAGAGAGAATACTGGATGGCTTTACGCAAGGAATGAAAATGTCATTAAGCAACCTGGAAAATCTACTGGCAACTTTATCAAAAAAATGATCTACGTTTTCAAAACATCAGTCAGTTCTAAAAAGGAGGCAAAGAGATTGGGGCCGCATATTGACAAAATATTGCCCGAAGCAAAATGGAATTTTGACCTCCTGGATTGTGACAAGATATTGCGTATTGACAGCGAAGAAAATATCATCTTGCCAATAATAAACTTGCTAAAAGACCACCATCATAACTGCGAAGAATTAGAGTGAGAAGCCTGCCTGCCGACAGGGAACGGCAGGCCGGTAAAAAACATCTTTGTCGAGGAAGCATTTGCTTTTGGAAATTGGTATTATGCAAGAACCGGATCAATAGAACAATGCTGCATAGCTCTTGGCAAATGATTGCCATGCGGCATTATCCCGTATTTGCCATAATAAAGACCGATCAAAAAGACCATGAATACTACCGTGATGGCCGGTTGTTTTGCAGAACAATATGCAATTTTCGACAAACTTTATTTACGTGAATTTATTTGTCAGCCTTAATCACAGGGAGCGCTGCGAAAATTTTTATCAACCCGGCAACGCGGCGCAAAATTATTGCCTGTTGAGCTTTCTATATAAGTTGTACGAATAAATACAGGTAATCAATAATATTATAAAAAGCACCGAAAATAACAAGATCATCGATAAAGAGAACGATGCAAACAATGATATGAT
>DASVAM010000579.1:0-5771 GCA_036376375.1 Chitinophagaceae bacterium | reverse complement strand
CATTTCGATCGCGATATCACTTCCTCCTCCGGCCCGGACAATAAAAGGAGTCAGACCCAGCTTTAAATGCTTAATGAGGAGATCTCTTTCTTCAAAATCGGTGGCATTTGGATCGGTATTGAATCGCAAGGTGTCCGGAATCCCCTTAAAGCGGTTCTGACCAAAAAATATGAGTTGATACTGGCTACCCCCGCTTCCGGTAGATTGTTGGGTTATCAACACATGAAGGTCAGCCGCCTGGTTATCAAGAAAAAAATCAACGATATTGATCTCTGTTCTTATGAAAGTTTGATCACACCAGGTGTTGTTACAATCAATAAATACTTTAAGCCTTTGTTGGGATTGAGTACTATTCTGTGCTTTTAGAAGGAAAGCGAAAAATAAGAATACCAATAGCAGAAATGGCTTTCTCATGTTCATGTGGTTTAGGTTTTTGAATTACAAATAACGTTTCAATAATTAACGATGAGTGTTAATAAAACGACAAAACCATTGATTTAGTAGTAAAGAAAATCCATATTTTATTGAGCGCTAAACATACTTTATGAAATGAATAGGTCGCTTGATGATTGGGAAGAGCTTATCGGCAGTTGTGTCGATGCTACTTCGTATAATGTTTCAATTGCTTTTTTTCCTTCATTCCCAAGGTCAACAGAAAAATTGTTTACATAAAGCTCGATATGCTGTTGCATGACATCTTCACTCGTTTCCTGTGAATGTCGCTTTACATAATCAGTTACAACAGGATAATTGGCAAAAGCAAATTCAATACTCTTTCTTATTAATTTGTCAATCTTTAAACTCATCTCTTTATTCATTGATCGTTTAACTGCTATTCCACCTAATGGGATCGGCACATGCATTTTAGTTTCCCAATATTCACCGAGATCGGTTACTTTATGTAATCCTTTTTGGTGATAGGTAAAACGATTTTCATGAATGATAACCCCGAGTTCGGCGGCCCCCTCTAAATCTCCCCCGATGGGGGAGACTTGTGAAGACCCGGTTAAGACAAAATCTTCTATAGTATTGAATCGCATAAAGACTTTGTTTTTTGCATCAGGATATGCAAAGGAAAACAGGAGGTTAGCAGTTGTGTTTTCACCGGGAAGAGCAATCCTTGAGTGTTGAATATGGTATATTGAATATGGAATATTGTGTTTTGCGATCAGTAATGGTCCGACTCCTTTACCTAATGCTGCACCTGAATTCAATAAAACATATTTATCAAGATTTTGAAAAAAAGCCGGGTAGCTGAGTTTTGTGACATCCAGTTTATTTTCAAAAGACCAGGTGTTTAAGGTCTCCACGTCTTCTAGCATTACATCAAATTCCAGACCTTCCGCATCTATCTTTTTATTAACTAAGGCATCAAAGATGAAAGTGTCGTTAGGACAGGGAGAAAAGCCTAAAGTAAGTTTCATTCGTAAAAAATTATTAATTATTAATTAATAATTATTAATTGTGTTAATAAGGGCCTCATTCAAATTATAGATCGATTGATTCATGTCCCATTTCTTTTTATTTCGTTCACCAATATAATTGGAAATACTCCTTATTTGTATGAACGGAACATTTTCCAATAAACAAACGTAATGAAGTGCAGCGCCTTCCATGGATTCAGTTACAGGATCAAACACATCACGGTAAAACTTTATCATTTGTCTTGAAGTGCTGATCTGGTTCACCGAAATTCCTTTTACAATTTTTAGCTTTGTTTTCTTCAAAACATCTTTGTTTGGATTGATCAGCCACCCTTTTTTATAGGGGTGCTGATCTTGTGGTACCAGTTTCAGATCAAAAAGTGTTTTTAGCTTTTGTAATTCAATCACACTTTGATCTCCAATAGTATCCTGTTTTACAGCTACCACTTCACCCAAGGGAATTTTCAGGTCAAATGAGCCTGCAACGCCGGCCTGGATCACGAGATCATACTTCTTAACTGCAAGCTGTTTGGCTAAATGAAAAGTACTGGCTGTAAGGCCTATACCAGAAATGAGTATATCAACGTTATTGAAACTGCCCGTTCTTGTCAATTCAATAAAAGGAGTTATTTCCTTTGCTGTTGCTGCTACAGCCAGTATTTTTTTTCCCATTTTGGCAAATATCGCACAACCCTGGTAAAGCTGATGGCCTTACCTTTGCCGCTCTCCCGATAGCTATCGGGATTCCTCCGCCCCACGCTGTGAGGAAAACAAAAAGTAAAGCATGGTTTACTTAACAAGGATTGAACATTTTAACGCTGCGCATAAGCTCTACAATCCCAGCTGGAGTAAGGAAAAAAATAATGAAGTATTTGGCAAATGCGCCAATGAGAACTGGCATGGACATAATTTTGAATTGTATGTGACAATCAAAGGTGATCCTGACCCCGAGACTGGTTTTATTTTTGATGCGAAGAAGCTTGGAGCGTTGATCAATGAAAAAATAACAGAAAAGCTCGATCACCGGAATTTGAATTTAGATGTGGATTTCATGAAAGGGAAACTTTGCTCTATTGAGAATCTTGTGATAGGCATTTGGGATGAGCTTGAACCACACATTCCGCCACCCATTCAATTACATTGTTTAAAATTGGTTGAAACGGCTAAAATATTTGTGGAATATTACGGCAACAAATAACTTACTGAACAATATCTTCTGGCAACTGTTTTAATTGTCATGTAAATGGGAAAAAAAGTAGCCATCTTCAGAAAAGAGCACTTCAACGCGGCGCACCGGTTATTCAATCCTGGTTGGGATGATAAGACCAATACTAAGGTTTTTGGTAAATGTGCTTTACCCAATTATCATGGTCATAATTATGAGCTCATCGTAAAAGTTATCGGGGAGCCAAACGCGAAAACAGGTTATGTTATGGATATGAAAGAACTAAGTGATCTTATTAAGCAGGAGATCGTAGAAAGATTCGACCACAGAAACCTGAACCTTGATACCGCAGAATTTAAAGACCTGAACCCGACAGCAGAGAATATTGCAATCGTGATCTATGATCTGTTGCGTCCGCATATCGACAAGGAAAAGGAAATACAGATAAGATTGTATGAAACACCAAGGAATTTTGTGGAGTACCCGGTCTAATGTGCAAATGTGCCAATGTGCAAACGTGCAAATGAAGCGGAGTATGAGGCTTACAATCTTTCCGTAACTGGAATTTGGAATTTATCTTTTGTTATTTAATAAAGTTTATGGCGTATAAAAAAACAGAACAGTTTGAAGACAAGATCACAAGTGGGCTTGTTAAGAGTTATGCTGAAATTCTCGGATTGCTTGGTGAAGATCCTGAGCGGGAGGGGCTAAAAAAAACTCCTGAGCGCTTGGCAAAGGCGATGCAATATCTTACACAAGGTTATCATTTGGATGCAAGAGCGATCATCAATTCGGCAAAATTTCATGAGGAAGTTAGTGAGATGATCGTGGTAAAGGATATTGAGATTTATAGCATGTGTGAACATCATATGCTGCCATTTATTGGTAAAGCACATGTGGCGTATATTCCAAACGGGTGGATAACAGGCCTGAGTAAGATCGCAAGGGTGGTCGACGTTTTTGCAAGGCGATTACAGGTGCAGGAACGATTAACGATCCAGATCAAAGACGCTATAAAGGAAACACTGAATCCATTGGGTGTGGCGGTAGTTATTGAGGCAAAACATTTATGTATGATGATGCGGGGAGTGCAGAAACAAAATTCAACTACAACTACTTCGGCATTTGACGGGGAGTTTCATAAGAATCCTACCCGTAGTGAGTTCCTGAAACTTATATCAGCTGATTTAGGCTAATCCGGTATATTTGTGATTCATTGAAGGTTTGAATGCTCTATGCTGTCAAACCTTTTTTATGCCGGTAATCAATCCATTGTATTACCGGCGGTCGGGGGTAAACTATCGAACCATGAAACATGCATTTATATTTCCTGGCCAGGGGTCACAATTTCCGGGCATGGGTAAAGAGCACTACCAAAATAGTGTCTTCGCTAAAAAATTATTTGAACAATCAAACGAAGTGCTGGGTTTTCGTCTCTCGGATATTATGTTTGATGGCACTGAAGAAGACTTAAAACAAACCAACGTCACACAGCCTGCCGTATTCTTACATTCGATCGTTGCTTACAAAACGATCGAAAGTGCATCACCCGATATGGTGGCTGGTCATTCATTGGGTGAATTTTCTGCACTGGTTGCCAATGGTACATTAAGTTTTGAAGATGCCCTGGGCCTTGTATCAGTTCGTGCAAGAGCTATGCAAAGAGCTTGTGACATGAATTCTTCCACCATGGCGGCTGTTTTGAACCTCGCTGATGATAAGGTGGAAGCAATTTGTGCGGAAGTGCAAAAGGAAACCGGTGAGATAGTAGTCCCGGCCAATTATAATTGCCCGGGGCAATTGGTGATAAGCGGTTCAAAAAAGGGAATTGATATTGCTTGTGAAAGAATGAAAGCTGCCGGTGCTAAAAGAGCGTTGGTATTACCCGTTGGAGGAGCTTTCCACTCCCCACTGATGGAGCCGGCAAAGAAGGAATTAAAAGAAGCAATCGAAGCTACTAAGTTTCATAATCCTACTTGTGCTGTTTACCAGAACTTTGTGGCCAGGGCTGTTATGGACAAAGATGAAATAAAGGAAAATCTCATTGATCAGCTTACGGGTGCTGTTCGATGGACACAAAGTGTTCAATCAATGATCGCAGATGGAGCTTCTAAGTTTACTGAATCTGGTCCGGGCAAAGTCCTCCAGGGTCTTGTTTCAAAAATTGACAAAACGATGGAAGTTGATGGTGTGAGTTAAAAAAAAATTATATCTTTAGAATACAAGCCGATCCACATAAGCTGGACCGGCTTTTTTATTTCATTAGCAGTTTTACTATTTGCTGATGTTTACGATTAAGTTACATTGTTAGACTAAAACAACTTGTTATGAGAAAACTTTTACTTTCTGTATTGGTGTTGTTCATTTTTTGGGATGCCAATAGCCAGACTCCGATAGCTATCGGGTCAAACCGTTGTGGTTCGAACGAAGCAATACGACAAGCAATGGCAGCCGATCCGGCTTATGCAAAAAAAGTTCAGGAGCTATTAAAAAACAAAGGCAATTATTCAAGAATTGACAAGAAAGGGCCTCCGTCGCAGACTTCAATAACGATTCCTGTGGTGGTTCATGTGGTATACAATACAGCAGAACAGAATATTTCTGATGCACAGGTACAATCACAGATAGATGTTTTGAATGAGGATTTCGGTGCAAGAAACAGCGACTATAGAAATTACGATGCAGGCTATGGATCAGTAAAAGGTGATATGGATATAAATTTTTGCCTCGTACAGGTGATACATAAACAGACAAAGACAAAATCATTTCCAGCAAACGATAATATGAAGTTTAGCAAAAGAGGTGGATCAGATGCTGTTGATCCATTGCATGTTTTTAATATCTGGGTTTGCAATCTTGGGCAAAGTCTTTTGGGATATGCGTATTACCCTGGGATCACGCCGGAAAGATTTGGAGTCGTTTGCCACGTCAATGCATTTGGAAGGGGTTCGCAGTATAATTTATTTGCTGACTATAACCTTGGCCGCACCACAACACATGAAGTTGGACATAGCCTCGGTCTTGTACATATTTGGGGCGATGCAAACTGTGGTAACGACGAGGTTGATGATACTCCTTTACACAATACTTACAATTTTGGTTGTCCTGAAGAGGGACATTTAAGCACCTGTACCGGAACACCTTTGGAAATGTGGATGAATTATATGGATTATACGGATGAC
>DASVAM010000550.1:0-4808 GCA_036376375.1 Chitinophagaceae bacterium | reverse complement strand
TGGGAAAAAGTTGGATTCGCTACCTGCTGATTTTTATTCCACAAGAAATTACACGGATACACTGATCAGTTATATTGATAGACATAAAGCAGACGGCAAACCTTTCTTCATGTTTGCTGCCTATACCGCTCCTCATGACCCACTGCATGCACCAAAAGAATACATCGACAAATACAAAGGCAAATTTGACATGGGTTGGGATTCTCTTCGCAACCTACGGCTGGAAAATTTAAAGGCGTTGGGCATTGTGCCAAAGGACTTGAATGGCTATTTCCCGAATCCTTCTGTCCCAAAATGGGAAACATTAAGCCATGAGCAAAAAGAAGATTATGCAAGGGATATGGAAGTATATGCGGCTATGGTTGATTACCTGGACATGAGTATTGGCCGATTGATTGATTATTTGAAAAAAGAAGGAATGTATGATAATACAGCCATCGTATTCATGTCAGATAATGGTGCCAATGGCGCGATGGCGACTGCCTATCCCGGGAATGACGACGGAAAATATTTAGGTGGCTTCAACAATAAAATGGAAAATCGGGGTTTGCCAGGTTCTTATATTGAAATGGGGCCGGGCTGGGCCCAGGCATCGTCTTCGCCTTTCAGGTTATTCAAAGGGTTTAGTACAGAAGGTGGCATCAAAGCACCTTTGATCTTTAAAATGCCAGGCAGTATGAAAAATCCGGGGCAATGGAATAGCGGTTTTGCTCATGTCACAGATCTAATGCCTACATTCCTTGCGCTTGCAGACGTTACATTTTCTGAAAATTATAAAGGAAGAAAAGTGAAAGCTCCTATTGGAAGATCATTGGTTCCCGTTCTTAATGATAGCCTGGAAACTGTTCATGAAAATAATGGCATGGGTTGGGAGCTTTTTGAGATGAAATCATATATCAAAGGAAAATGGAAGATATTAAGGTTGCCCCAACCTTTCGGTACAGGTGATTGGCAACTCTTTGATCTTACCAAAGACCCTGCCGAGGTTAATGACCTTTCTCTACAGAACAGTGCTATCCGGTCTGAATTGATCAATGAATGGAATGAATATGCTAAAGCGAATGAGGTCTTTGATCATAAGGGATGGTATGATGAAGCTTACCTGGAGAAATTTAAGGTAACTGAGAAGCATTAAGCAAGGATCATGCAAGGATCATATGGCTGTATGTCAAGACGGAAATTTTTTTATCGCGGGGCATTATCATTTATCATAATGTTTAAGCTTTAAAAACATAAAATGACGATTGATAATTAATGGAACGCCCAAAGCATGAAAGATTTTCATTAGCCTGCTTATTCACTTAATTTCAACAAAGAAGTTCCGGGCCGGAGGGCGACTCGCAAAAAAAGATCATAGAAAAAGAAAGCAAAGGCCTGGTCTCTGAGCACCTCTTTTTTACATTCTTAAAATCGTTTCTATCTCAGAATTTGTGTTTATTTTTTGGTTTATCTTGAATTATTAATTTTTGAGTCAGCCGCAGGCCAATGTTTAAGAATTCCAAAATACTTGTCGTCACCACAATAACGATTATTGTTTTTACGGGATCAATTTTTTTGCAGCAATGTAAACCGAATGGGTCCGAATTCACTTCGCAGCAAGACCGCAACAACAAATATGTTGGCGATCAGTCCTGCAAGAGTTGCCACGCAAATGAATATAATGACTGGCTGCAATCGCATCATTTTATGGCCATGCAGCCTCCAACTGATTCAACAGTTTTTGGAAACTTTGATAATGCCGCATTTAGTGCAGATGGCGTAACCAGCCGATTTTTCAGGAAAGACGGAAGATTTTTTATCAATACACAGGGTGATGATGGACATTATCATGATTACGAAGTGAAGTTTACATTTGGATTCACTCCTTTACAACAATACCTTATTGAATTCCCTGGAGGACGAATGCAGGTACCAAGAGTCAGCTGGGACACAAAGCAAAAAAAATGGTTTCACCAATATCCCGGGCAAAACATCCCTCCAAATGACTGGTTACACTGGACGGGTAATTCGCAAAACTGGAATACCATGTGTGCCTCCTGTCATTCTACTAACCTGCAAAAGAATTATGATATGGAAGCCGATAGTTACAATACCACCTATAGTGTAATGAATGTAAGCTGTGAAAGTTGTCATGGACCCGGCAAACTCCATGTTGATCTTGTAAATGGTGATGACTACAAAAAAGGGAAAAAGATCCCTGGCTCATATCTTAAACTTGAAAAGGGTGCAGCGCAATTGGCACAGATAAATACCTGTATGCCCTGTCATGCACGAAAATCTGATATCAGTGATTCAATAATTCACAGTGAAGCGGTTATGGATAATTATATCCCTGAAATTCCTTCCACAGAACATTTTTATGCAGATGGACAAGTGAATGATGAAGATTATATCTATACTTCTTTTTTGCAAAGCAAAATGTTTCATCGTGATGTAAAGTGCAGTAACTGTCACAACCCGCACTCCGGAAAAATTCTTTTTTCAACGAATCAGTTGTGTTTACAATGTCATGCAAAAACTTATGACGATCCATCACATACTTTTCATACGGCCGGCATTACAGCAGCGGAATGCAAAAGTTGTCACATGCCGGGAAAAGTATATATGGGTAATGACCTCAGGCACGATCATAGTTTTCGCGTACCTCGTCCTGATCTTAGTGTACAATATGGAACACCGAATGCCTGTAATAGCTGCCATAATAATAAAACGGCACAATGGGCTGCAGACGCCGTAAAAAAATGGTATGGCCCCACGCGTAAATATCATTTTGCAGACGATCTTATTCCCGGAAGCAGGATTGACCGTGGTAGTGAAGAGCATCTTGTTAAGCTCTTAGGAGATACGGCGGTTCCAAACATTGTAAAAGCTGCGGCGGCTTATTATCTCGGGAGCATTCCCACTCAAAGTAGTTTGCAGGCATTATTAAAATGCTTAATTGATCCCGATGCACAAATAAGGTACAGAGCTTTGCGAAGCCTTTCCAATTTCCCGGTTGCCAACTGGAAGGAAAATGTTGGGCCCTTATTGGCAGATAAAGTGAGAGCGGTGCGGATCGCCGCTGCGGATCTTTATATAACTTTTCCGGCACAACAAATACCTGCTCAATACGCGAATACATTTTCTTCTGCACGTAAAGAATTGTGGGATTATCTTCATTACCAGGCAGATTTTTCTGTAGGTAACATCATGATTGCCGATCATTACCTGCAACAGCAGGATTATAATAATGCGGAAAAATTTTATTTGAGAGCATTGAAGAAGGACAGCATGATGAATTATGCCCGTCTAAACCTGTCAACGGGATACAATGCCCAGGGAAAAAATGATCAGGCATTGCAGGTTTTGGAAACCGCAAGAAAGATCGATCCGAACAATGACAGAATTCATTACAACCTGGCATTACTTTATAATGAAATGAACAATAAAACCGAAGCCGAAAGATCATTTGCAAAAGCAGTCGAGTTGAAGTCAGCCAATCCAAGGGTTTATTATAATTATGGATTATTATTGAACCAGAATAAAAAATACAAAGAAGCGGAAGCGATCCTGCAAAAAGGGATTGGCATTGATCCATCATCAGAAATGTATTATGCGCTTTGTTTTGTTTATCTTCAATTGAAGGATACGGAAAAAACAAAACAAACGGTTATAAGACTAAAACAGCTTGACCCCGACAATCCGAACTATCAGCAGTTATTCAAAAGCATTCTTTCAAATTAGATCCATTTTTAGTCAAACTGTTTTTTTAATTTTTTGGTTATCTTGAAATATATTTTGAACCTCACTCAAATATTAACTAATACAAAAACCTAAATTATGTTACTCGAACTTGCTCTATCCGGAAAATTTATTTACGACATTATCCAAAGGCTGATTCATGATAAAACTTTTCGAACACTTGGTTTCCTCCTTTTTGTGCTTATCCTGGTAGGCACATTGTTTTTTTGGCTGGTAGGAGGAAAAACATTTCTCGCAGCATTGGCTTATGCAGTAGGAACGCTTTCTATGAACAGTCCTTATGCGCTGAACGAGATTGCCCCGCCAAGTACGGTAGTTGTAATTTTTAATATTATATATATTTTTATCGGAGTGGGTGTTTATTTGATCTTTATTTTGGAAGCAGGTAAAACGATCATCAATGCTCATCACGAGTTTGAAAAGAAGATGGCAGAACGGAAGGCTGCTAAAAAAGCAAGAAAGGCCGCGGCAAAAGCTGAGAAAGAGGCTGGTCAGCCGAATAAGCCCTAAATGATAAAAAGTCACTAATCAGGAATTTAAAAATTAAATCATGAAGGAAAATTTGCCTTTACCAGTCGGGAAGAAAGGCTTGATGGATGTAGAAGACAGGATAGGAGAAATTTTGTTTGGCTTAATTATGGCCCTAACCTTTACATGTACAATTAGTATTGCCGAATCTGACGAAGCCACCGTAAAAGAAATGCTTTATGGCGCGCTGGGTTGCAATATCGCCTGGGGTATTGTTGATGGCGTATTGTATATCCTCATGGCAAGAACTGGTGAAGGACGAGGCTATACGATCTTAAATTTTGTTCGTAAGTCAAAAGATAAAGACAAAGCAAACGAATTTATAGCTGATTCCTTACCACCAGCCATTGCCAGTGTATTGCAGCCTGAGGAAATGGAAGAAATAAGACAAAGGATACTGCAGTTGCCTGAATCAGCCGTTAGCAGGAAACGTACATTTAAGAATTTTAAAATAGCGATTGGGATCTTTTTTCTTGTTGTCCTGTCCACGCTTCCCGTTGCTGCTCCATTTATTTTTATTGAAGATGTGCGAACAGCGC
>DASVAM010000531.1:0-17880 GCA_036376375.1 Chitinophagaceae bacterium | reverse complement strand
CCGATCCCGCTAAACCACTTTGAAATTTTTCCCTGGCGCAATAACACCAGCATTTTTTCTTCGATCATTCTTGGCCAAAGTAATGAGCGATAAAAACTTATAAGCTGGTCGTTGGACAGATCCTTACGATCGAAAGTCATGGTGCAAACCTATAAAATAAAGAGGTAAGGAATTTAAATATGTTAAAACAAGAATAAAATAATGCACCTATTTATGCAAACAAAAAAATACTTGCATCATAAAGAAAACTTTTTGCCATGAACCTGCTTTTCAAACCTGCCGTTGCAATTATTTCTACTTATCTCGTAATCAGTTTTTCTCCCACAACAAATCATCAAACCAGTATTGAGACTTCGGAAAAAGTAAAGAGTGGTCCAAAGATCCAGGCTGCGATCCTGCTGGATGTAAGCAATAGCATGGACGGGCTCATTGAACAGGCAAAGGCCCAGCTCTGGACGATGGTAAATACAATGGGTAAGGCAAAATGTAATGGCGAGGCCCCAAAAATTGAAATAGCCCTCTATGAATATGGAAGGGACAATAACGACATAAAAAAAGGGTATGTAAAACAGATAACTCCGTTTACGTCAGACCTCGATGATCTTTCGCAAAAATTGTTTCAGCTAACCACCCATGGTGGACAGGAGTATTGTGGCCATGTTATTTACACATCGTTGAATGAGTTGGCGTGGGATACAACGTCTTCTAACTACAAAGTGATCTTTATATCCGGTAATGAAGATTTTTTGCAGGGGAATATTACCTACACGGTCGCTTGCAATGAAGCAAAAAAGAAGGGAGTGATCGTGAATACTATTTACTGTGGTGACAGGTTGCAGGGAATAAGAGAACATTGGAACTTATTAGGAGAATGTGGTAATGGAAGCTTCACTACTATCAATTCGGACGAAAAACCGGAAGATATACCAACTCCTTATGACAGCACTTTAATTACATTGAACTACAAGTTGAACGGTACCTATATTTATTATGGTGCAGATGGGAAAGGAAAAAAACAGCTACAAGGCTCCATGGACGCTGCCAATACTTCAATAAATACTTATGCGGGTGTAAACAGGGCTATGACTAAGTCTTCAGTCAACTACAAGAACAGCGGCTGGGATCTTGTCGACGCAAAGGAGGAGGATAAAAAAGTCCTGGATAAAGTGGATCTTAAAACACTGCCCGATAGTTTGCAAAAGAAAAGTAAATTAGAGTTGGAGGCCATCGTCAATCAAAAAGCTGCCGAGAGAGCCGCGATCCAGAAAGAGATGCAGGAAATAAACAAAAAAAGAGAAACATATATCGCCAACGAAAAGATCAATAAGGCTAACGCCGGAAAAAATTCTCAAACATTAGAGAGCGAAGTGGAAAAGATTATTCGTGTGCAGGCAACAAGATTTAATATGAAGATCGAATAACAAATCAATCAGGTCCGCCGCCGATCGTCTTTCTCTTTTTTATCAATGGCAGAAGCAATAATTGATAAGATTATACTGAATAACAATGCCCACCAGAAACTATCGATGGTAAATCCTTTTACAATTCTGCTCGCCAGCAAAACTACCAACGCATTGATCACAAAGAGAAATAGTCCGAGCGTTACAATTGTGACAGGCAACGTGAACAGGATCAGCAATGGTCGTATAAACATATTTATAAGTGCCAGCACGATCGCAAAACCAACCGCTGTCCAGAAATCGGTGACATGTATGCCGCCGAGAAATTGCGCTAATGCGTAGGAGACTGCGGCAATAAGAAATACACGAACAATAAAATTCATTTGAAATATTTTGTCGTAAATCTAAACAACTATCAGCTCATAAAATTCTTCCGGGTTCAGATATTTGTTGGCCAGCTGTTGCAACTCTTCCGGCGAAACGGTCCTGATGGTATTGATGGCATTATAAAAATAATCACCATCAAGTCCATTCAAAATATAATTCTTCCATCGCGCAATGATATGAAAGGGCCCATCGAGATCGCCAAGAATGCTACCCATCATATAATTTCTCACCAGTTGCATTTCATCCTCACCGACAGGTTCATCTCTCAGGCGTTTCATTTCTTTATAAATTTCGGTGATCGCTGCTTCGCATACATCTTTGCCTGCTTCCGTACTCACGAGCCATGCTGATTGCTGAATATGATCCTGGAGAAAACTATGGATACCGTAAGTATAGCCTTTGTCTTCCCTGATGTTTGACATTAGTCTCGATCCAAAATAGCCGCCGAAAATATTATTCAGCACCATCACCTTCAGAAAATCCGGATGATGGCGATTGGGGAATCCTCTTCCAATACGAATAGAACCCTGCACACCATTTTCATCATTGGTGATCCTGAATGGCTCACCCGGCTTCTTGGTGGATGAAATCAGGTGAAGAGGTTTGTCAAATTTATTTCCGAGGGAAAGCTTCCCGAAATGTTTATTTAATAATTCAAAAAGAGCTGCCGGAAGTTTACCGGCGGCAAAGATGATACAGTTACCTTGCCGATAGTATTTATTATAAAAAGAGACCATTTCCTCCCTGTTCAAAGCATCATATGCTGCATGACTGCTGTATTTTCCATAAGGATGTTTTTCGCCATAGAGATAGGAGTCGATCAACCTGCCCGCAACAAATTCACTCTTTTTCAAACTGACGCTTAATCGTTGTTTTTGATTCTGTTTAAAAATGGCAAGCTCTTCTTCAGGAAATATTGAATCGGTGATCAGCTCTTCCACCACCGGTAAGAGTTCTCCAACATGTTTAGTAAGGCAATGAAGCGTAAGCGTGGAAGTTTCGTTAAAGCACGCACGATTCAGAAATGAACCATAATATTCAAAATGCTCATTGATCTGGAACGCTTTCTTTTTTGCTGTGCCATTCTTTAAAAGAAAATTAGTGGCCGCAGCAACTACATTTTTTTCTTCAAAGCTATTACCGGCAAAGAAAACCAACTCAACCATCATCACCTCTTCCGCACCAGCATTGATGGCATAAACCGGGACACCGTTATCAAGTGTATATTTTTCATAAGGTTTCAGCTCAAGATGAAAATTAACGGCATCAATGATCGGGGGTGCCTTTTTTCTATCGACTGTAATTAATTCCATTGTCAGTTCTTTGAATAATAGTACAGCGTATTGCTATTCTCCGGCCTGAAGATGATCCTGCTTTCGTTCAAAATGTCTTCCTCCGTAACCACATGATATTTTTCCAGTTCATGGTTCATGAGCCCGGCATCACCCAGCAACTCATAAAATGCAAGACTATTGGCCCGGTTGGTAAGACTCATGTCCTCAAATGCGATCAGGCTCTCCACTTTATTTTTTACTTTTTGTAATTCGGTTGCGGTCACTTTTTCTGTTCTCATTTTCTCCAGTTCGGCTTCAACCGCTTTTTCCGCGTCTTCCATTTTTATCCCTTTCACCAATTTGCCTTCGATCACTAGGGTACCCGCATCCAGACTCCCGGTATGATAGCATTCCACCGCACTAAATAATTTTTTCTCTTTGACCAATGATTGAAACAATCTTGATGATCCTCCACCGCTTAAGATCTCGGTAATAAGATCGGCGATATAATATCTTTTATCTTTCCGGGGGTAAATATGCCAGCATTTATAAAATGCATCGAGCGGCACGGCTGCTTTTACTTCGAGTTTTCTTGCTTCCGTTTGCAGGGGTTCTTGTGGCAGATTGCGAATATATTTTTCTCCTGCGGGAATATCTCCAAACCATTTTTCCGTAAGCTCTTTTGCTTTGTCAACAGTTACATTACCGGCCACCACCAGTATAGCGTTATTAGGACGGTAATGTTTAAAGAAAAAATTCTTTACATCTTCCAATTTTGCATTTTCAATGTGTGAAAGTTCTTTGCCGATCGTCATCCACCGGTAAGGATGGACTTTATAAGCAAGCTCTCTCATCTTATGCCAGGCATCACCATAAGGTTTGTTTAAATAGTGTTCTTTGAACTCTTCGCAAACAACCTTGCGTTGCACATCCAGGCTTTTTTCTCCAAAAGCAAGCGACAGCATCCGGTCGCTTTCTAACCAAAATGCCGTTTCTAAATTTTCGGCAGGTAATTGAATATAATAATTGGTAATGTCATTAGAGGTATACGCATTGTTCTCGCCACCTGCCAATTGTAAAGGAGTATCATACGCAGGAATATTGATGCTGCCGCCAAACATTAAATGCTCGAATAAGTGAGCAAACCCTGTTCTTGCAGGATGCTCATCTCTTGCTCCGACATCATACATAACATTCACGACGGCCATCGGGGTGGCAGTATCCTGGTGAACGACCACTCTTAAACCATTTGCCAATACAAACTTTTCAAATCGTATCATAGTAAGCTCAATAATAAAAAAGTTTGTCCCGCCGGGACAACTTCGGCGTAAAAATAGGCCAATTCGGGGAGAAGGGATAGCTAAAGGATGCTCTTTATCTTAAAGTTAAATTCCATCAATTGGCCATTGCGGGTAATGATCATTTTAATTTTTTCTCCTGCTGACTGCAGCATCGTTTTATAATGCTGTAAGTTTTGTCCAAGCGAATTATTGATGCCGATCAGCACATCGCCTTCCTGAAGCCCGGCAGCTTCTGCAGGAGATTTTGAAGCCACATCTCCCAGGATGATCTCGCCATCGACGAAGTATAATTCAATGCCGGAATAAGCGTAATCAAAAGGTTGCTGGTAATGCGAGTTCGCCATGAAATAAAATTCACGTTTTGCATAATTCAGGATCAGGTTGAATCGCCGTAATATATCATTGCCAATGATTCCACTCAGGTAAGGATAGGAGGTGAGATTATAGGTATCATCAAACACAAAAGTTGGTATGTTCTTAAAACGGTAGGGACCCAGCCTGATCTCTTTGATCACTGTCAAATGCATATCTATTTTTCCACCGACACCTTCTGCTTCTTTTGAATACAATACCCGCTTCTTATTCAAAAAATTACTGTCTTCGATAAAATCTTTATTCAGCATCAGGCAGAGACCGGCGCCAATATCAAATAAAAAACGTGAATTGGTTGTTTTCTCATCCCTGATTTTAGCATTTTGTACCGGTAGCGTACGCAGAATTGGTTCGTACAGCCACCCACCACGAGGATATTTCATGTGGCCATTGGAATAAATGGAAATTCGTGAGCTGTCGTAATCCACTTTAAAAATATAGCGGCTCAATACCGAATAGCCTACAATGCCATCTATTTTTTCGCCATATACCTGGGTGAGGATGTCATAATTATTTATATGAAAATTCAGGCTGTCGACAGTAAGGCCTGGCAAATGTAATTTTTGATTGTATATAAAGCTGACTTTACGAACACCGGCAATACCAAGGATTGTCATGTCGGAGGGGGTGGGAGTGAGCTTAAAATAGTCAACCGTTGATGAATCAAGGGAAATGCCGCCGCTGCCCGTGTCTAATATGAAATTAAGCGTATCAGGATAGTTGGCAAATAATGCATTGAACAACACCACGCCACCGGATAATTGCCTGAACCGGAAAGTCGTTAAATGCCTGGCGGGTGGTTCAATAACTTCCTGGGTCGATGCATGGATCGATACAACTAATAAATAGCAAAATAATATTTGTGTTACCGGCTTTCGCATTACCATCACCCGTCTTTCGCGGATTGCGGGGCAATCGTTTATAATTATAACTGGTGCTCAGCAAATAGACGAATAGTTTTTCTTTTTTGCTGCATTTGCATGACAAGTTATTATAATAATACTATAAATAATTACCGGCGGCAAATAAGTGAATGGTTTTCTCTTCTTTACCTTTGCCATTTTATAGTATGCAATTACCCGCATTATACCAGAAAGCATCCCGGTTTGAATTTTTAACTAAAGAGGAAGGGGTTTTTCTTTTTGAAAATGCGCCACTCACTGAATTGATGTTTGTGGCGGACGAGCTAAGAAAAAAACAGGTGCCGCATGGAAAAGTTACCTGGCAGATCGATCGTAATGTAAATACGACCAACGTCTGTATTGCCAATTGCAAGTTTTGTAATTTTTATCGGATACCGGGTCATGCCGAAGCATATATAACCGATATGCCAACCTACCGGAAAAAGATAGAAGAAACGATCCGCTGGGGTGGCGATCAATTATTGTTACAGGGCGGCCACCACCCGGAATTGGGTCTGGATTTTTATGTTAATACGTTCAGCCAGATCAAAAAAGAGTTTCCAGCCATTAAGCTGCATACATTGGGACCGCCCGAAGTGGCCCATATCACAAAGCTTGAAAAGAGCACACATCGAGGTGTGTTGATCGCATTGAAGAAAGCCGGTATGGACTCATTACCCGGAGCCGGTGCAGAGATTTTAATTGACAGGGTCCGGAGATTAATAAGTAAAGGAAAATGCGGCGCGCAGGAATGGCTCGACATCATGCAGGAGGCACATCAGCTTGATATTACTACATCAGCAACCATGATGTTTGGCCATGTTGAAACGATCGAAGAGCGTTTTGAGCATTTAATAAAAATAAGAGAAGTGCAAAGTCGCAAACCGGAACATGCAAAAGGATTTCTTGCTTTTATACCGTGGACATTCCAGGATGTGGATACATTACTCGCAAAAATTCGTGGTGTTCATAATCTTACTACCCCCGATGAATATATTCGCATGATCGCTATCAGTCGGATCATGCTACCCAATATTAAAAACATCCAGGCAAGCTGGCTCACCGTTGGTAAACAGGTGGCACAATTATGTTTACACGCTGGTGCCAATGATTTTGGGAGCATCATGCTGGAAGAAAATGTAGTAAGCGCAGCGGGCGCGCCGCATCGCTTTACTTATAAAAGTATACAGGAAGCAATTCGTGAAGCTGGCTTTGAACCACAACTCCGCAACCAGCAATATGAATGGAGAGAATTGCCACAGGCAATAGAGGAGCAGGTGATTGATTATTAAAATCTACTATAGGTTCCGGATAAAAATATAATGGATATCTGAATTGAAATGATAAAATGAAATTAAGATTATATATCCTCTTTTTTATTCTTTCCTGCAATTGTTACGGCCAACTTTATTTCCCCGACTCCACCTGGCAAACAAAGAAACCTGCTGAATTAAAAATGAATGCTGCGCTCATTGACAGCGCCATCAATTTTGCTATTCATAATGAAACAAAAACTGACTATGACCTGCGTATTGCAAACTATAAAGCTCATGTAAGAGAACCGGGTTATAGAATTGCAGGGCCCATGAAAGAAAGAGGTAAGCCTGCTGGAATTATTTTAAAGAATGGATATATCGTGGCACAATGGGGTGATGTAAAAAGAGTGGATATGACCTTTAGCGTTTCTAAAAGTTTCTTATCAACAGTTGCCGGTATTGCGATAGATGACCGATTGATAAAGAATATTGATGATCGGGTAAATGAATATGTGTGGGACGCCCGCTTGCCGGACGGCCAGGGAAAATTTGAAGGACCACATAATGCAAAGATCACATGGCGACATTTGTTAACTCAATCTTCCGATTGGTCAGGTTGCTTGTTTGATGTTTGTGATTGGGCCGACCGCCCGCCACGGGAAGGAACAATCGATGATTGGAAAAATAGAAAATTACTGGAACCCGGTTCCACATTCGAATACAATGATGTCCGTGTAAATCTTTTGGCCTATTCATTATTGGAAGTGATCAGAAGACCATTGCCGGTTGTTCTGCGGGAACGAATTATGGACCCGATCGGCGCATCTACCACATGGCGCTGGTATGGCTATGATAATTCTTTTGTGAATATTGACGGGCAAATGATAGAATCGGTAAGTGGCGGCGGACATTTTGGTGGCGGTATATTTATTAATACACTTGACCAGGCAAGGTTTGGTTTATTGTTCTTAAGAAAAGGTAAATGGAAGAACAAACAAATAATTTCTGAGCAGTGGGTGAATTCGGTCAATCAACCTTCTGCACCAAACAGATCTTATGGCTTAATGTGGTGGACAAACGAAGAAGGCAGGCTGGGCAACGTCTCAAAGAAAATTTATTCTGCAGATGGATTTGGCGGCAACTTTATTGTCGTAGATAATGAACATGATCTTGTAATTGTGACGAGGTGGCTGGAGCCAAATAAAATAAAGGATTTTGTTGAACTGGTAATAAAATCGGCTGAAAATAAATGAAAATTGAACTTCACCATCAATAAATATTTTTTATTTGCTGCAATAATTTTTCTCAGTTGTTCATCGAAAAAAGGTCATTCGATACAATCTGTCTATGGAGTTATCACGCCATCAACAGGGGATATCTGGCTTTCACACGAACATATACTTGTAGATTTTATCGGTGCAGACAGTATTGATAAATCCAAATGGGATCATGATCGGGTGATCAGTACCATGTCCCCCTATCTCGCCGAAGTAAGAAAGCATCATGTAAAATTCTTTGTGGATGCTACACCTGCTTATTTGGGTAGAGATGTTGTGTTACTGGAAAAGCTGGCAAAGAAAACAGGGCTGACGATATTAACCAATACGGGATTTTATGGGGCAGGGAATGATAAATACATTCCTTCGTTTGCCTTTAATAAAACGCCCGAAGAGCTTGCCGAAATATGGATCAATGAATATAAGAATGGAATTGAGGGCACTTCAATAAAGCCGGGGTTTATAAAAATAAGTGTTGATACCAGGGATACACTTGATGCCATGGATGAAAAACTGGTAAAAGCGGCTGCGATCACCCATTTACAAACAGGACTGACCATTCTTTCTCACACCGGGAAAGCAAATGGGTTGTGGCCTCAGTTGAAAATTCTAAGAGAGATGAACGTTTCACCAACAGCCTTTGTATGGGTGCATGCACAGAATGAGGAAGACAATAATAATTACCTGCTTGCAGCAAAAGAAGGTTGCTGGATAGCGCTTGACGGATTGGGATGGGAACTGCAAAAGCATGCCGGAAAAATTTTATTTGCAAAAGAGAATGGCCTGCTGGGCAAGATCCTCATCTCTCATGATGCGGGCTGGTACGATCCGCAGAAACAAACGCAAGCTGTGAAATCATATACAGACATATTTACACAATTGTATCCTTTCTTGTTGTCAAAAGGATTTACGAAACAGCAATTTGATACGCTCGTGAGTATCAACCCGGCAGAAGCATTTTCAGTACATGTTAAAAGAATGTATGCTGAAAGGTAACTTTATCCCAAAAGTGGAAGCTGTTTTTTGTAAAATAGATTTCGCCGGCGACATTCAATAACTTGCAACCATGCGATTTACATTGAGAGTCTTTGTTTTACTTATTTTGGGCGCCTGCAGCAATGCTGATCGGTCGCCTGCTGAAGCGGAAACGATCATCGGTGACAGCGTACTTGCCTGGAACACGAACGCAGATTCAATGATCATGGTAAGAGATAAAACTATTCCGGATAGTGCGATAACAATAAATCGTATCATTAATGGGTTGAATCAAAAATACCCGGAAGTGCATGTTGATTTTTTAAAACAAAGCGGTGATACGGCTTTCGTTGAAGTGCCAGATGCGGATTATCTGGGTGAACAAATGGGCAGCGCCGGCGCCATTGCATGGTACGCCGATGCAGTGATTAATCTCACTTCGGTAAGCGGTATCAATTATGTTTCATTCAGGATGGACGAACATAGTCATGCAGGCAGTGTAGTTATTGGTCGGGGCACGTATAGTGATTGGCAACAACAGTAATGAATAAATAATTTAAACAATGAAGAAAATCGGGTGGTTACGAAAAACAGGAATTGCGGAAGGAATTTCTTTTCTGGTGCTACTTTGTATCGCAATGCCATTAAAATATATTTTTCATCAACCGATGGCGGTAACCATCTTTGGTTGGGCGCATGGGATCTTATTTGTTGCATTTCTTTTTCTGGCATGGGAAGTAAAAACAGATCGTAGTAAATCACTCAAATGGTTTGCCCTGGCATTTCTTGCCGCGATCGTGCCCACAGGAACATTTTTCTTTGATAAAAAATTACAAAAGGAA
This sequence comes from Chitinophagaceae bacterium, assembly GCA_036376375.1. Classification (GTDB taxonomy): domain Bacteria; phylum Bacteroidota; class Bacteroidia; order Chitinophagales; family Chitinophagaceae; genus VBAS01. The sequence continues at coordinate 7,894 of DASVAM010000531.1, read as the reverse complement.
GGCTAGGATCAGTTTGAAACAAGCTGGTTGTCTCTGAATACCCTTAAGAAATTTTCTCCCAGGATCTTACGAATGCTTTTTTTACTATAACCTCTTTCGATCAAAGCTTTTGTAATAAGAGGAAAATCCTGTACACCATTTAATTCTCTTGGTGGTGCTTCAATACCATCAAAGTCAGAACCAAGACCGACATAATTGACACCAACGAGTTGTACAATATAATCAATGTGGTCCATCAGCAGGGAAAGCGGTGGGCGAATAGCATCTATCTCATCCTTATATTTTTCCATTGTTATTATCTCGGCATAATTAGGTTGTGTACCGTTCGTGATCAGCGAGTCAATTTCAGGTCTGTGTTTTTCGACCAGTCGTGCTGCTTTTTTTTCATATGTGCTGTCAAGAAACCCTGCATAAAAGTTAAGATGAATAACGCCGCCATTCCTGGCAATTGCTTTTATCTGGTCATCTTTTAAATTTCTGCGGTGAGGACAAAGTTTCCAGACAGAGCTATGGGAAGCGATGATCGGTTTTTTAGTAAGCTTTATCACATCCCAAAAGGTTTGTTCGCCATTATGACTTATATCGATCAGCATTCCCAGATCATTCATTCTTTGAACGATATTTTTTCCATGATCAGTAAGTCCTTTATGTGCCAACGAATCACCTTTGGTACTTTCATCTGCCGCGGAAGTGGCCCAGCTTGTACTATTATTCCAGGTAAGCGTGAGGTATCGTACGCCACGAACATATAACGCATCAAGGTTTTCAATTTTATCTTCGATCATGTGTCCACCTTCAACACCAATCATTGTTGCCAGCCTCTTGTCTTTGATCGCTTGTCTTAATTCTGAAGGGGTTCTTACCAGCGTCATTCTGTTCGGCGCTCTATCCACCCATGTATGAACTGAATCGATCTGCCGGTTGGCAAAAGCGTAAGGTTGTTGCTGTTCCGGCCCGCAAAATATAGAGAACATTTGTACATCCACACCACCTGAGCGCAAACGACCAAGATCAGTATGTGTCTTCCCCAGCAAATCAGCATCGAGACTCACTTTTTTTTCAATAGAGACACTTGGGAAATCATTATGTGTATCTGCAAGGACAGCTTTATCGTGTATTTTTTTATACTTCTGGCTGAAAATATCTGTGGTCAACAACAATACCAAAGCAAACAGGATATAACGGGAATACATGTCAAAATATTTACGGGCAAAAGGTAGATAAACTAATTTTATACAACAAAAAATATGCTGCGCATTAAACATATTATTGAAGAAGGAAAAGAACTTGATGTGATCCGCGATCTTTTTCGTGAATATGAAAAAGATCTGAATGAAGATATTTGCTTCCAAAGTTTTGATGATGAATTAAAAGACCCTTTAAAAAAATACGGGCCGCCATCAGGTGACCTGATACTGGCATATTGGGAGGATGAGATCGCCGGTTGTATTGCATTGACGGGACTGAAAGAACGGTGCGTTTGTGAAATGAAACGTCTTTTTGTAAAACCTTCTTTCAGGAAAAATAAAATTGGAAGAATACTGGTGGAGGAGTTGCTGACTTCTGCTAAAGAAAGGAATTATGAAAAAATGAGGCTTGATACATTTTCAAAATTGCAGGCCGCCGTTCATTTGTATGAACAATTCGGGTTTGAAAATATTTCGGCGTATTATAATAATCCACTTCCTGGAGTAATATATATGGAAAAAACGCTTTAGCAAGGCCTGTATCAATTCTAACCAATTCTTACAACGATTGTACGAAGGCAATCAGTGCTTATTTGACGCGTTTCATAATTGATCTCCCGGACCGATCCGGTTTACACAAATTTCTTTTAAAAATATAATTTTCAGGGAGTCAAATATCGGTCAGGTCCCGATTCCTGCCAGGTGACCAAAATCACATTTAAATCGGGCGGCATTGAATAGTTTTATACATGAATTTATGCAAAACAAGTTTCTAAAACTATTCATTGTTTGCATTTTATGCATTGCAATTGTTTATAGCATTGTAAAACTTGTTCAATTATTCTGATCATTAAAAATTTTTTATGAAAAAGAACATAGGTCCGGGCGATCGCATCATCCGGATTTTACTCGCAGCGTTATTTGCTTATTTGTACTTTGGCGGCATTGTTACCGGTACATGGGGGTTGGTACTAGTGGTGCTTGGTGGCGTATTTGTATTGACCAGTTTAATTGGTTTTTGTCCGCTGTATGCCCCATTCGGTATCAATACATGCCCGGCGAGAAAATAGTTGTTATTCCTTACTTCCTTTTTCACCGATGAACCACTGTTCTTTGTTTTTAAACAGAACGTTAAAAGTGGTAAGGGAGCCATAACAACGGGTGATATATTGCTGGATATTCACTTTTTCCTCATCACTTAAATTTTTGCTGCTGTTTACATTTTGTTCCAGCACACGAAGCCTGTCCCGGAGCATAACGACCTTATGAAAAAAATCTTCAATTGGAATTTCTTTTGGCTTCAATGTTTTGTCTGCCGGCTGAAGGATCATTACTCCTTTTAGCCAGCGGTCACCTAACGGAACATATTCCGAAAGCCCACCCCATAATCGTAAGATCTTCAATAATGACTTTTCGATATCAGAATGCGTCTCGATTTCTTCGGTTACATTTTCTGGTATGATCTCATCCAGCTTATTGTCTGTTTTATCAATTTCTTTTATACCATGATTGATAAATGAGATCAAATAGGTAGCATAACGAATGCCGACGATCACGCCGGGACCATATTGGGTGTGTTGTAGTCTTGTACCAATACCAAGGGTTGTTTGTTCCATAGATAAATAACTATTTGTTTAATTCAGATGATTTTCTTTAATAAAATTATGATCTCAGCTGCCAGTTTCGATGTACTTCCATACTGCCAATTATTTAGTCTTTATAAATTCATAAGGTGTAAACTCGACAAAATCTGCTACCCTCACTGTTATGGATTGCACTTTGCCGTTGTCAACCCTAAATGGCAATACTTTTATGCCGAATATCGGGTCATTCCAGGTGCTTAAAAACCGGTTGCCTCCCAATGCTTCAAGTTTACTATACCGCCCGGGATGATGTTCAAATCTCATAATAAGATTTCCATCTTCAATTGTGATGCTCATTTTCCCATACAGCTCATGTGCATATTGCCCGGTGTAGGCAGGGAGCGGTAAATCGGTAGCCGGCTTTGAATGAATCGTATCTCTTTTTAAGCCGATCATCTTTTTAGATTGTGCATCAGCCCTCCTTTGGTTGCCTAACATTACAGCACTGTAATTTCGATAAGGTAATTTCATGTATGCATCAATGATCTCCCACTTCAAGGCTTCATAAAAGTTATTGGCGTCTGTGTTTGTTAAAACAATCACACCTAATTTTTCTTCAGGTATTAATGTCACGCTTGTCACAAAGCCATTTACACCGCCCGTATGGCTGACAATTTTTTTACCATTATATTCTTCCAGAAACCAGCCAAGCCCATATAGTGCAAAATGCCCGCTATTAAACATATGCCCGCCATTGCCCAGTATCGAATGGGGAAGCCTTGTTTGCGAAATGGCGGAAGCAGGAATGATCTCTGTGCCATCAAGTCTTCCATTATTCAATTGAGCTATCACCCATTTGCCCAGGTCGTTTGCACTTGACGATATGCTGCCCGCCGGGGCCATCCCATCAATATTGCCATAAGGGATTTTCCTCAATTCATCCATCCAAACCGTATGCGCCATAGTTTTATTGGAAGCAGCGGAAATATCTTTTGATAATGCCAGCGTGTTTGTCATACCCAGCGGCATAAAAATTTTTTCTTTTAAAAAATCGGCCCATGATTGTCCTGTGACTTTAGGAATGATCTCGCCTGCCGTCATAAAGGCTGCGTTCGTATATCCCCAACGGCTTCGAAAACTGTAAAGTGGTTTTAATTTTCCAAATCGTTCTCTCATTTCAGCAGTTGAGAGATCGGAATCGAAAAACATAAAATCTCCCTGGAATGTTTCAAAGCCAAGACGATGACAAAGCAGGTCACGTATGATCGCCTCTTTCGCCACCCAGGGATCATATAGTGTAAAATCAGGTAACCATTTTTGCACTTTATCATCAAGCGATAATTTTTTTTCTGCTGCAAGCATTGCCAGCGCGGTTGCGGTAAAAGCTTTTGTATTGCTGCCGATCATAAATAAGGTATTCTCATCTACCTTATTACCTGTTCCCATTTCCTTTACACCATAGCCTTTTACAAATGCAGGCTTTCCATCTTTCACGATACAAACTGCGACACCGGGAATTTTCCAGTCGGTTAATGCCCTTGTGACGTAACTATCGAGACTGTCTTTTACAAACGAAGGAAGAAAGCCATCCTGGGTATGGCAAACCAGCGTTGTAAGAAACAAAATGAACAAGAAAGTAATTCTTTTCATGATGATATTTTTATTTCTTTATGGATTGATAGATCAATGGCTTTATTCTATCGCCATAATCCCAATGATCCGTTGGCCAGATATTACGCATAAATACAACCACCATCTTATTTTTCGGATCGGTCCAGTAATGAGAACCAAACATTCCGTCCCAACCATACGAGCCAGCGGGTATCATGGTTGTTCTTTCAGCATAATCAGTGAGAATGCCAAAGCCCAGGCCAAACCGACGGGCTTTATTGCCATCATTCCACATCAACAAATCGCCGATCTGGTTACTGGTCATTAGTTCAACGGTTGCGGGGGCTAAAATTCTTTTTCCAAAAAGCTCGCCACCATTCAATAACATTTGACCAAACAATGCATAATCGTAGGCGGTGGAACTAAGTCCCGCACCGCCCGAAAAAAAACTTCCATTTGGCGTCTTTGGAAAATCTCTTGAGAAAGTTCCATTCAGGCTTATCAACGAATCCTGTATTTGCAATTTTGTTTGGTTACCCTGCTGCACATATAATTGAACAAGCCTCGGTTGTTTTTCCTTCGGTAAAAAGAAATAAGTGTCTTTCATGCCAAGGGGCTCAAATATTTTCTGCTGTAAAAATTTATCAAGCGGCATTCCACTGATCACTTCTATTAAATAGCCAAGCACATCGGTATTCAACCCATAATAAAATTGTTCGCCCGGGTGGGTGAACAACGGAAGCTTTGCTAATCGTGTGATCTCCTCTTTCAATGTTGAATAAGGAGTGCCAATGCCCCCATTAATTTTATTTTTATAATAGATCGCATTGGCCTGAGCGGTGCCTATTTGAGCATAACCAATTCCTGAAGTATGGGTAAGAATATCACGAACGGTGATCTCTCTTTTTGCAGGTACAATTGTGTAGGTTGTATCGGCTGCGTTGAATTTGTCAAGTACGACCGGATTTTTGAATGCAGGGATAAATTTTGAAATTGGATCGGTCAATAAAAACTTCCCTTCTTCATATAACATCATTGCCGCTACACTGATAATAGGTTTTGTCATAGATGCAATCCGGAAAATATTATCATTTTTCATGGGAATATTCTGCTGCTTGTTCGCAAAGCCAAATGACCTGTGATATACAATCTTTCCATTGCGGAGAATGATCATCGTGGCGCCGTTAAGCTGATCTTCCCTTATCCATTGGTTGATGTTTGCATCCAGCTGTTTTAGCCTTTCAGATGAGAGTCTTTCAGTTTCGGGGCTAACTGATTTCAGTAAAGGGGTTTGAGAAACTGAAATAAGTGAAATTGAGAAAGTAAAGACAGCAATAAGCCATTTCTTCATATTTTTTGTTTTTTCTGTACGGGAATCCATTTTTTAGTCGATAAGGAAATTAGGATGAAATACCGGCAGGTTCAAAACGGAAGTAAGTTAATTTTCTTTTCTTAACCAGGCATCGTCTTTTCGTTGCTTGTAAAGTTCGTAGCATTTTTTAATGAAGAGTTGAAAATCATATTCGCCGGTAAAAAGGCAAAACTCATAGGTAGGCCGGCAATATGCCATAAAACTATCCCTTTCCTCACCGATCAATCCCGTTAAGCGCAGGACAAGAGCTTTATTGAAACGATGATCGATAAACTTTTCTCTCTCTTCAGCCAATAACCTTTCCCTGAATGCAGCATTGCTCTTATTTTTCCTGAACTGGAACATGCGAATGATCTCATTAATATCAAACCCCACAGCCGCACCCATATCCCCACTTACGTTTGCCTTTAGTTTTGGTTTTTGCCAGTCAAAAGCTTTAGCATAGTCAAGACGATTTTGAATCGAATCCAGTTTATAGTTGCGGGGCTTCACGATCACTTCTTTCAGGACCGGCACATTTACATGTATGGCAATATCAAAGCGGGATGCGTCAACGATCTTTCTAACCGGGTATTTTATCGTTGGCTTATTTAAATAGCTGAACCAAACTGAATCTGACTCGGTTACATCTATTTCATATTCACCATAAATATTCGTGGCTGTTCCTTTTCCCGAGGTTGTTAATACGGATACTGCAATGATAGGATAGCTCTTTGTGCTGTCATAAACGGTACCGCGCAACTTGAAAGATTGAGCGCCGGCTTTTGAAGCCATAAAACAACAGGCAATGACTATTATATAGAATGAAAATTTTCTCAAGCACGGCAAGTAACAAAAGAAAATGCAAATAGTAATCTAAAGTGTGACAAGTAAGGAAACGGCTGCCGGAAAATGCCTGTGTTCCAGCACCTGCACTTTTTTTGAAAGGCTTTCGGGAGTTTCATTCTCTTCCACCAGGCAGGTTGCCTGCAAAATGATTTGTCCATTGTCATAAACGTCATCCACATAATGAATGGTGATACCGCTTTCTTTTTCTTTGTTGGCGATCACGGCTTCGTGTACAAAATTTCCATACATACCCTTTCCGCCATATTTTGGTAAAAGAGCCGGGTGAATATTGATCATTCTTCCACGAAATTCTTTAATCAGAGCAACCGGGATCTTCCATAAAAAACCCGCTAAAACGATAAAGTCAATTCCTGTATCTTTTATTTCATCTAAATAGCTATTGCCACGAAAAAATTTTTCCTTTTCGATCATTAAAACCGGGATCTTATCGTCTTCAGCAATTTTTAAAACACCGGCTCCCGGTTTATTACAAACAATCAGGCGTACGGTCGCATTCGAACTGTTCTTAAAGTGATCGATTATCTTTTTTGCATTGGTGCCGTTGCCGGAAGAAAAAATAGCAATTTGTTTCATTCGCAAATTTTCGACGCGGCAAAGTTGTAACTTTTCAGTATGAGAAAACTTATTCTGCCATTTTTATTTGTTGCAAGCAGCAACGTCATATTTGCACAAATTCAAAATTGCGAAGAGAAACAGCATCCTGCCCCTCAGCTTTCCGACTCATTGAAAAAAGTATTTGACACAAACCTGAGATCGGCGGAAAGAAAATTTAAAGCCGATAGTGTCAATGATGACCATATAATATGGTATGGCCGTCGACTGGCGTACCTCGGAAACTATAAAGAAGCGATCGCCGTTTACACAAAAGGTATAAATCTTCATCCTGGTAATCCAAGATTTTACCGGCACAGGGCGCATCGTTATATCACTTTACGTTGTTATGATAATGCGATCGCCGATCTTAAGAAAGCTGTGGATCTGATCAAAGACCAGGTGGATGAAATAGAAGAAGATGGTCTTCCAAATGCAAAGAACATTCCCACCAGCTCATTGCATACTAATATCTATTATCATCTTGGTCTTGCTTATTATTTAAAAGGAGATAACCGCCAGGCAATGCTGGCATGGCAAAAATGTCTTGAGCTGGCCGATAATGACGATATGAAGGTGGCAACGCTAAACTGGTTAAACATAGTATTGCGCAAAATGGGCCGGCATAAAGATGCTGAACAATATTTAAGAAGCGTAACAACCGAAATGGAGATCATCGAGAATCATGATTATTACGACAT
>DASVAM010000528.1:0-3325 GCA_036376375.1 Chitinophagaceae bacterium | reverse complement strand
TTCATCGGGTATGGTGCTCCAACAGAATGACTCAGCCAGCTTATGGGGCTGGGGAAACCCGGCAGAAAGGATACTGGTCACCACAAGCTGGAATGGAAAAACTGATACTACAACCGTAAACAATCGGGCCAACTGGAAAATAAAAGTAAAGACGCCGGTAGCAGGAGGTCCGCATTCAATTACTTTAAGGGGGAATAGCAATTCAATCATTTTAAATGACGTAATGATCGGCGAAATTTGGGTTTGCTCCGGCCAATCGAATATGGAATGGAATTACTGGAATGGATTAAAAGATATAAAAGACGAGCTGCCTGCTTGTTATAATACTAATATTCGCTTCTTTCATATCCCAAAAACCACAGCGAATCACCCACAAGATGATGTGATGGCGGAATGGAAAATTTGTGATTCAAACTCATTAAAGTCGTTTAGCGCTGTTGGTTATTTTTTTGGAAAGAAAATAAACAAGGATCTGAATGTCCCGGTGGGTCTTATCAATGCAAGCTGGGGTGGCACTCCTGCTGAAGTGTGGACACCAGAGAATATTTTTGATAACGATGAAGACCTTCGTTTAGCAGCCGCCCGGCTTCAAAGTTTCCGGTGGTGGCCCAACCATGATGGCCTTTGCTATAATGCCATGATCGATCCCATTACGAAATTCAATATTGCCGGCGTTATTTGGTACCAGGGAGAAAGCAATGTTGGTAATAATGATACCTACCACAAACTCTTTACTACCATGATCAAATCATGGCGTGAAGCATGGAAAAAGGAATTTCCCTTTTATTATGTGCAAATTGCCCCGTATAAATATGGAAATAATAATGTGGGCGCTTTGGTACAGGAAGCACAGACAAAAGCAATGAATTTTCCTAATACCGGGATGGTTGTAGTGTCTGACCTGGTGGAGGATATTGCCAACATCCATCCAACAAATAAACATGATGTTGGATACCGGCTTGCCAATTGGGCACTTGCTGAAACTTATAATCAAAAAGGAATTGCTTATAAAAACCCGATGTACAGAAGCAAGACATCTAATAAGAACAGGATCACTTTAAGTTTTGATAACGTGCCAAAGGGTTTCAGAGATAATAAAGCGATCGAAGGCTTTATGGTTTTCGACCTGAAAACTGAACAATGGTTTCCCGCGCAAGCTAAGATCGAAAAAGATAAAATAATAGTATGGAATGATAACGTGCCTGAACCGGCACAAGTCCGTTATGCTTTTGGTAATACGGCAATTGGAAATGTTTTCAGCAAAGAGGGTTTGCCGCTTTGTGCTTTCCGGACCGACAATTGGGAGCTTGATCAAAGCCCGGTAAAATAGAACCCCGTTCCGCCAAAGGCGGGACAGGGTTTGATATTTTTATTTTGAGAATTTTATTGAGCAGGTGCAGGCGGCGGTAACAACATTGCCTCCGGAATTACATTTTTAATCGGCGGTGTTGTTTTGAGATAAGCAAAGATCGCTTTCAGCTCATCATCAGCCATTTCAGTGGCCGGCATCATTGACATAGGCGGCATAAGCGGCCTTGTATTATCAAGCCCCATCCATTTTTTCTCTTTTAATGCTTTTACAAATTGCTCTTCTTTCCATCCTCCAATACCGGTGGAATCTGAAGTCAGATTTGGTGCATAAGTCACACCCCATGGGCCTGTCCATGCTGTAAATGTTGATGTAAGTATGAGACCTTTTTTCGCAGCTTCCTTCGCATCAAAGTCGGCAGCGGGTGCTTGTGCCGGATGTCCTGAAAGCATCAGGCTCATGTCGTTCTCGGGTCCGTGGGCTCCCATTTTTTTGGGTGTATGGCAATCATTGCAGCCACCAATGAAGACAAGACGCTCACCCCATTTTACCTGGCTATCAAAACCGCCAAATTGAGCAGCAAGTGGTTTTACATCATCTGTGCTCGCAGATTTTTCATCTGAGCATTGAATAAAACCTAAAGCAACCGCTGTGAGCAAGGTTGCCATGATGGAAATTCGTTTCATAATTTTTAGTTTTGGTTTACTAATTCGAGGCAAAAGCTACAGATTTATTTCTGATTCGCCGCTGAAATTTATTCAATATTATTTCGAAAATGTTGACTTCCCTCAATGGTTCACAGCTAATTAATCTCCCTAATCAAAAATAATAAGCAGCATTCGATCAATAATCATTATCTTCGTGCCTCAAATTTGAGTTCCAGTTTTTGGTAAGTAATTGATCTTTTCTGCTAAGCGTTAATCTGCTAAATAGTTAGTCTTCTTTCCAGTACTCGTTTCTCAGATCATTATTAATTTAAATTTTAAAAGTAAATGAACATTTACGTTTCAAACTTAAGCTTCAACGTACAAGATGAAGACTTAAAAAGTTATTTTGCTGATTACGGGGACGTAACATCAGCTAAAGTTATTAACGACAAAGAAACCGGCCGCAGTCGTGGTTTTGGCTTTGTTGAAATGTCTGATGAAGCTGCTGCTCAAAAAGCAATTGCTGAATTAGATGGCGCTACCGTTGACGGTCGTGCAATTAAAGTAAGTGTTGCCAAGCCCCGTGAAGAAAGAAGCGGCGGCAACAGCAATCGTCGTTCATTCGCCGGCAGCCGTTGGTAAAATGATGAACTGACCTAAAAAAAAGTCCCGCTTTTCAGCAGGACTTTTTTATGCTCTTTTCTTTGCCGCTGGTTTTTTCTTACCCTTACTCTTTAACGCATTGTCAATGGCCTTACTTAGATTTTCAAACGTAGGTTTTAATCCAAGTGGTTCATCATTGATAAAAAATGCTGGTGGCTCCTTCACTCCTCTTTCGAGTCCTTCCTTGATATCATCCTGCACCTGCCAACCGTAAGTACCGTTCACCAGGTTATCAAGAAAATTCTTATCGCTGATACCGGCTTCGCGGCTGTAAAGTTTTAAGCTCGTTGTTCCCAGGTTTCTCCTGTTTTGAAATAAGATATTATGCATCTCCCAGAACTTGCCGGTTTGTCCGGCAGCTACTGCAGATTCACTTGCCTTTAAACTACGCTGATGAATTTTTGTAAGTGGAAAATGTCTGAATTGAAACCTGATCTTTCCTTCATACTTTTCTAAGATCTGCTTCACTACTTCGTTGGCTTTGGCACATTCTTCACTTTCGTATTCTCCCCATTCCATTAATGTCACTGATGCTTTTTCATTTCCTACCCACATCTCCGTAGGCTTAATGATAATTACTACTTCTTTTGGTGCTGGCATTTTGATTGACTCCTGTCCGTTATTATTACGGTACTATTTGTTTAATGTTGATTTTTTTTCTTTTGGTTTTGATGGTTGTTTGCCATTGTCTTCATTTCTAAATACA
>DASVAM010000523.1:0-2895 GCA_036376375.1 Chitinophagaceae bacterium | reverse complement strand
TTAACAAGGCTTCATTTGCGTCTGGAATTAAAACATCTTTCAGAACGGGAGAGTGGTCAATGATAGTTCCATCTTCCTTTAGTAAGAGACAGGTTCCGTATTGTGGATTCTTTTTATCCAGTAAAGAAAACAGCGTTATTAAAACACTCCTTTGTCTTTTTTCGTTGATTGCTTTTAAATATTGAACGGGATTAGTAGGATTCTTCTCGTCAATTGGTTCCATCAATACCTGTATAATGCCATTGCATCCTAATCCTACACCAAATTTGGCATCGTCATCATCCATGGTATCGTATGTTACGAGCCTGGATCTTTTTTCAGCCATCACCAGCAATGCTTTTCTCAATGCATCCCCTTCCAGGCATCCTCCGCTGATTGCACCGGTCAACTGACCTTCATCGTCAATTAGCATTCGGGCTCCGGGGCGTCGGTATGACGAACCCTCTACATGCACGACGGTTGCCAGGGCTGTTTGTTTTCCCTTTTTCCGTGCTTCATCATATGCTTCTATAATATCACGAATCTCTTTCATACCCCTGTCCCCTTGCCGAAGGCATCCTCCAAAGGAGTCCTTTGGACCTTCGGGGAAAGGGGAACTTAGATTTGATTTTCTTTTTTAAAATTTAGAAATTAGAAATTGCATCTCAAATATAAAACTATTTCTCCCCTTCCCTTTTTGGACGGGACTTTAGCAGGGTCTTTATACAATAGAATTGGTTTAGGGGGATAGGCTTCGTACCTTGTTATTTTCTTTATCAAACTCTCTTATTATGGCCTCCTACAATCTTTCTATCAATGGAAAAAATTATAAGGTAGAAGCTGATCCCAAAATGCCTCTGCTCTGGGTCATTCGTGATTTAGCTGGTTTACATGGCACCAAATATGGTTGCGGCATGGCTCAATGCGGTGCCTGTACGGTTCATCTGAATGGCAATCCTGTTCGCTCCTGTACTCTACCGGTTGCTACAGCGGCAAAACAAAATATAACGACCATCGAAGGGCTTTCAACTGACAACACACATGCTGTTCAAAAAGCATGGCTGGAAGAACAAGTGCCCCAATGTGGCTATTGTCAAAGCGGGCAAATAATGGCTGCCGCTGCCCTGCTGAAAAAAAATCCAAATCCCACTGACCAGGATATTGACACGGCAATGATGGGACATATTTGCAGGTGCGGGACATACCCACGGATACGCAAAGCGATCAAAACAGCCGCGCAGATCATGGCCAAAGCTTCTCATTAATTTAAAACTGAATTGACATGCAAACCACAGATAAAAACTTATCACGCAGAAATTTTATCCGCATCAGCGGAATGACCGGCGCCGCATTAACGATCGGTTATGCAATGCCAGTAGCCGCAAACGAGCTAGCAGAAATTATTACAGCTCAAAAAGCAACTGAGCAAGGTATTGAATTGACGTCATGGATCTCGATCGATAAAACAGGTAAAGTAACTATTCTGAATCATCGTTCTGAAATGGGACAAGGTTCTTTCCAGGCAGTTCCACAAATGATCGCCGAAGAGCTCGAAGTATCTTTAAATACTGTAAATATTTCTTTTGCCCAGGGTCATCCGTCAAAATATGGCAGCCAGGTGACCGGCGGAAGCTCGACCGTTCGCGGCGCATACACTACCTTATTGCGGACGGGTGCCACAGCAAGAGAAATGCTGATCAGAGCAGCTGCAAAACAGTTGAATGTGAATCACAATGATTGTTATGCTGAAAATGGATTTGTTATTCATAAACCAACCGGAAAAAAATTGGGTTATGGTGAATTAGTTGAAGAAGCAGCAAAGATCACTCCGCCAAAAGATGTAAAACTTAAAAGAAGAGAAGATTATAAGATCATTGGAAAGCCACTCCCAAGACGCGATAATCCCGGTAAAGTAAATGGATCCGCAGAATTTGGTTTGGATGTAAAACTTCCGGGAATGTTGTATGCAGTCATTGAACGCAGTCCCCGCTTCAAAGGAAAAGTGATAAAATTTGATGACTCAGCGACAGTGAAAATACCGGGCGTAAAAAAAGTGGTCAAAACAACAGCACCGGTATTTGCATTTGAACGTGAAGGCGTTGCTGTAATTGCTGATTCATTATGGGCTGCCCTGGAAGGTCGCAAATCATTAAAAGTTGAATGGGACGATGCCCGTTTTGCAACGCTGAATACGGAAAAACTTTATGCTCAAATGAGAGAAGACCTGAAGAAACATGCATTGTCTCAACGGACAGGTGGTAATGCAAACGGTGTTTTTGAAAGAGCAGAAAAGAATAAGATTGAAGCCATTTATGAGACTCCTTACGAAGCACATGCCTGTATGGAACCACTGACCTGTACCGCACATGTGCAGGGAGATATGGTGGAGGTATGGGGACCTATACAGGGCCCGGACTGGGTTCAACGGGATATTGCCGGAAGATTGAAACTAAACACCGAAAATGTAAAAGTTAATATGACATTCCTCGGCGGTGGTTTTGGAAGAAAAGCATTTACGGATTACACTTATGAACCTGTCCTGCTTTCCAAAGAAATGAATGCACCTGTGCAGGTTGTTTGGACAAGAGAGGATGATATGACACAGGGACCTTTCCGCCCGGGTGCGGTATATGAATGTAAAGGAAGTCTCAGTGATGGCGGAAGAATAGATTCATTCATTGCAAAGATGGCGGCACAAAACATGAATCATCAATGGTCGCCCAATCCCGACAAGACTGCTTTTAATGATAGCACGATCGAAGGTTTTTTAGAAACTTATTTCGAAAGTATTCCGCATTACAGCTTTGGTGATGTGCCCACTGAATCACACATACCTGTAATGTGGTGGCGGTCGGTGTATTCTTCAACAAATGGTTTTGCTTATGAAAGTTTTATGGATGAATTGGCAATCAAAGC
>DASVAM010000522.1:0-5601 GCA_036376375.1 Chitinophagaceae bacterium | reverse complement strand
TTCACCGTTTGGCAGGAATGAATTACAGTAGTATGGTCGCGACCCCCAAAATGCTCTCCGATAGTTTTTAATGAGTTTTTAGTAAATGCTTTGGCAAGATACATCGTGATCTGCCGGGCCTGTACGATCTCTCTTTTTCTTGTCTTCTGTAAAAGCTTATCGTACGGCACGTCGAAATAATCGCACACCATTTTTTGAATGGTTTCGATCGTAATTTCTTTACTGGATGATTTGACGAAATTTCTAAGCACTTTTTTAGCGAGATCAAGATCGATCTCCCTCCTGTTCAGCGAAGATTGTGCCAGCAATGATATCAAAGCGCCTTCTAATTCCCGAATGTTATTACTGATGTTATAAGCAATATATTTTACGACCTCTTTTGGCATTTCTAAACCGTCATGCTTCATTTTCCTTTCCAGGATCTCGATGCGTGTTTCATAATCAGGCACCTGCAGGTCGGCACTAAGACCCCAGCGAAAGCGGCTCAATAACCTTTCCTGCACGCCTTCCAGGTCTTTTGGCGGTTTATCACTTGTAAGCACTAATTGCTTACCCGATTGATGCAGATGATTAAAAATAGCGAATAAAGCATCCTGGCTTTTTTCAGCTTTTGCAAAAAATTGAACATCATCTACTATCAATACATCGATCAGCTGGTAGAAATGAATAAAATCATTGATCGCATTGTTGCGACTATGATCCATGAACTGGTTGATGAACTTTTCTGAGCTTACATAAAGCACCACTTTATTCGGGTGTGTCCGCTTCACTTCATTTCCGATCGCTTGCGCAAGATGTGTTTTACCAAGACCAACGCCTCCATATAGAACCAACGGGTTAAATGAATTTGCGCCGGGTTTCTCTGCTACTGTTTTACCAGCCCGCCGTGCTACACGATTACAATCGCCTTCAATAAAAGAATCAAAAAGATAAGCAGGATTCAGTTGCGGATCGATCTGCATTTTTTTCAACCCCGGAATTACAAATGGGTTCTTTACGGGGTTGTTTATGATGAGCGGAAAATCCATTTCGTTATTGGGATACATTTTATAACCCTGGCCGGGAATATCCATCGTTAACGGTTGTTTGGTCTTATTACCACTGTCGACCATGATGCGATATTCGAGACGGGCTTCCTTACCTAATTCTCTTTTTAATGTCTTGGCCAATAAATTTACATAATGTTCCTCGAGATATTCGAAAAAAAATTGGCTGGGAACCTGAATGACAAGAATATTATTTTTTATTGATATCGGTTTGATGGGTTCAAACCATGTTTTGAAGTGCTGCCATTCAACAATGTCTTTGATGATCTTTAAACAATTCGTCCAGACTTTTTCAGCATTCTTCTCCATCAGTTAGTAAGCAATTTATATCGAGTTAAGAATCTTCTTTTTTCAATGGGCTGTTTCAAAGGACACGAAAAAATTTTTTCACAGGAGGACGAATATCTACAAATCTTTTCTAATAAAAAATTTTTATTCGCCTGTTTTTTTTGTAACAGTAATTGCACTTGCTTCGGATAATTTTTTCTTAGAATTCTTTGTAAAATCGAAGTCCAACCTGCCAAGATGTATCCCTGCCCAACCAACCTGGGCTACCAATACATCATCACCTTTTTTGTTTTTAAATACAACAGGTGCACTTAAAAATGTATGTGTATGCCCCCCGATTATAAGATCGATATTTTCCGATTCATTTGCCAATCGTTTATCACTTACCTTGTTATCAGAATATTGATAACCGAGGTGTGAAAGACAAACGACCAGATCGCAATTTTTTTCCTTTTTTAGTATGAATGCTAATTCATTTCCTTTTGTCACCGGGTCAAGATATATTGTGCCCCCTGAAAGATTTTCAGGCACTAAACCAGTCATTTCAATTCCCAAACCAAAAACCCCAATTTTTATTTTCCCTTTTTTAAATATTTTATAGGGCTGATACTTATGTTCCATGGGTGTTCCGGTAAAATCATAGTTTGCAACTAACATTGGAAATGTTGCATTGTTTGCAAGTTGGTTGGCCAGATTTTCCAGGCCGGCATCAAAATCATGATTACCAATGGTAGTTGCGTCATACCCCATCAAGCTCATAGCTTTGATTTCAGGTTCGCCCTTATAAAAATTAAAATAGGGAGTGCCTTGAAATATGTCGCCCGCATCCAGTAATAAAACGTGTTCTTCCTCTCTTCGTATTTTTTCGATTATGTCGGCTCGCGCCGCTACACCACCTAATCCCTGGTTCGTGCTGCCATCCATGGGGAAAGGGTCAATGCGGCTATGAACATCGTTTGTATGCAAAATGGTCAGGCGATAAGCTTTTTCACCGGCAGCTAATTCGGATAAGAACGATCTACCCGCAAAAAGAGCGCCTGCCGCCATCACATTATTATATATAAATGCTGTTCTAGTTAACATAAGTAACCCTGTCAATGTTTGTAACAGTTATTTTTCTATTTTGACTGTTTATCAGTTTCACATAATCAATAATTGCATCACGTAGCAGGTATCCATTAGTATTTCTTTTTATATTTTTAAGCAAGTGGGTATTCATCGCAACGTAATCTGAATGGACGATCGTATAGTCCTTGTTCAAATCAAGCGGTTTGTCACCGATCATTACTTGTTGTGCTGTTTTATTTGCAATTCGCACAGTGATGCCTGATTCTATTATACCTTCAGTGGCTGCCAATGTATCCAGGTATTGCTTTAACAAACTTCCTTTCATTTTCATTAATACCATTTGGTTATCGAAGGGCATTAGCTCAAAAATTTTTCCTTGCGTGATAGCGCCCGCCGCCATTTCAGGCAGGCGTATACCACCGGAATTCATAAAAGCAGCATCAACTTTCCCGTCTACTTTCAGCTTTGCCATTTCGAGATAAGCATCGGTCATAAAAAATCCCAATGTGTTGCCCTGTCTTTTCTTTTCAAGTTTTGTTTGGTTGTGACCGATCACAACAGTCATTAATTTATTTACACTATCTGAATATGGTTTTAGAAGAGTGAAGTTTGATTTACTTCCTGCATCGGTGTGTTGTATCCTGTAACTGCTGTATTGAACATTCGCAGCTTTATAAGACGTGCCACAGGATACCGCAAAAAAAATGGCGATCAGTAGTGGATTAAATGGAGCCTTTCTCATAACAATGGAAGCATCTCAAGTTAGATACTTTTGTCATTACTTAAGGGAAAATTGAAAATTTTATTTTTTGAAAAAGCCTGTTGTATCTCTTGTAAAATGAAAAAT
The DNA here is from genome assembly GCA_036376375.1 of Chitinophagaceae bacterium. Taxonomy (GTDB): domain Bacteria; phylum Bacteroidota; class Bacteroidia; order Chitinophagales; family Chitinophagaceae; genus VBAS01. The sequence continues at coordinate 2,352 of DASVAM010000522.1, read as the reverse complement.
CTTTCTTGATTTGGTTGCGTTTTATCCTTACTTTAGGGCACCCAATTTACATGGCTATGAGAAAATTTGTACTATTGTTTCCAATTGTAATTTTCATTATTTCCTTCCCCGTTTTCAGCCAGACCACCACCGAAAAACAAAAGATCATGTTCGGTATAAAGACCGGCATGAATTATTCCCGATTAAAATTGAATGGAAAAATCCCGGGTGTTGTTAATTCCGATTTTCGCAGAGGTTTTGTTGCCGGTGCATTTCTAAACTTTCCTGCCGGGAAATCTCCGATCTCTTTTCAGCCAGAATTTCTTTATTCATCCATGGGTGGTGACTTAGAAAATGAATTAAATGAACAGCAAAACTTGCGCTTCAATTATTTTTCAATCCCTGTTTTAATAAAATACCAATTCTCAAAAAAATTAGGTGCATTTGCAGGTCCGCAGTTGGATGCCACTCTTTATGCCAAAGAGAACAACAAATATGGTGAATTTGATATCACACAATCTGTTTCAGAATTCGACTACTATGCTACGTGGGGATTAGAATGGTGGCCCTGGAAAGATGTCGTGATCAATGGTCGTTATATGCATGGATTCAAAAAAGTGTATACCACTGCACCGGAAATTTCCATGAATAATCGTGGCTTCCAGTTTACGATCGGTTTAAGATTCCGTAAACCTAAACCATGGCCGGAAACCGTTGTCATTCCTCCTCCTGTTGATAAAGACACCGATGGTGATGGCATATTTGACAGCAGGGATAAATGCCCAACAGTTCCGGGCGTGGCTAAATATGAAGGATGCCCCGTTCCTGACACAGACAAAGACGGCATTCTTGATGATAAAGATAAATGTCCTGAAATGCCGGGTTATCCTGAATTGGATGGCTGTCCCTATCCCGATCGTGATAAAGACGGTGTAACTGACAACAAAGATCGTTGTCCGGATGAACCGGGATCCACTAAAAATGATGGCTGCCCGATCACAGATCGTGATGGGGATGGTGTTCCTGACGCTACGGATCGTTGTCCTGATACACCCGGATCCGCCTCAAACTATGGATGTCCTGAAGACGTAAAAACCAAGCTAACTTATATTGCTAAAAACATTTACTTCCACGTTAATAAAGCAACCCTGCAAGAGATATCTTATGAACCATTGAATCAACTTGCCGATATCCTGACAAGATATCCTAATGCCAGGCTGACAATCGAAGGTCATACAGATAATACCGGTTCAAATGACTATAATAAGAAGTTAAGTGATGACAGGGCGAAAGCTGTGCTTGACTACCTCGTAGGGAAAGGAATTGATGCCAGTCGCCTGAGCGCAGTTGGATTCGGCGAAGAAAAACCCGTAACAACAAACAAGACAGCTGAGGGAAGAACTCTTAACAGGAGAGTCGAGTTGAAACTAATAGAGAATTGATCAATATAAAATAACCGGTAACAGCCCCACAACACGGGGCTGTTTTTTATGAATATGGTCTAATATTGCAAACAATTCAGCTCCGGTATAAATAACCGGCCTGTAGTTCATGAAAAAAAAACTCACGTTAAAGGTCAAGCCTTCGGAAGCCGCTAATGCTCCTTTACTCAAAAAAATAGTCTCGGCAGAAGTTGGTTGTGCGGTTTCGGAGATTACCGGTTATACGACGCTGCGAAAATCCATTGATGCACGAAGCCGCCAGGTTTTTATTAATCTTTCGATTGAAGCTTTTATAAATGAACCTTTTTATCCCAGGCAGATCAAAAAAGTTCAATTTGGTAATGTTGCTCATGCTGATAAAAAGGTTATCGTCATTGGTGCAGGACCAGCCGGCTTATTTGCCGCTTTGCAATTGATAGAAAAAGGAATAAAGCCTGTTATCCTGGAACGTGGTAAAGATGTAAAGTCACGAAGAAGAGACCTTGCTGTTTTAAATAAAGAAGGTATAATTAATCCCGAAAGCAACTACTGTTTTGGTGAAGGTGGCGCCGGTACTTATAGTGATGGTAAATTATACACCCGCAGCACAAAACGTGGCGATGTGAGTCGCATCCTGAATTTATTGGTCCAGTTTGGAGCAGATGAAAAAATACTTTATGAAGCACATCCGCATATTGGCACAAATAAACTCCCTCAGATAATAACTGCTATAAGAAAACAGGTTATTGATAGTGGTGGCGAATTCTTGTTTGAGAAAAAGGTCATTGATCTTCAAATTGCGAATGGCACTATTAAAAAAGTTATAACTGCTGACGGTGCAACAGCCGAAGGAATTGCTGTCATACTTGCCACGGGTCATTCTGCTAGGGATATTTTTTTAATGCTCCACGAGAAAAAAATTAAAATTGAATTTAAACCCTTTGCGCTGGGA
>DASVAM010000518.1:0-7773 GCA_036376375.1 Chitinophagaceae bacterium | reverse complement strand
CGGGAAGCATGACATTAAATTTGAATTCAAACCAGCCGGCTACTATAAAGGCAAAAGTATTACATCCATATTTTCGATCGTACTGTTGCTTGTTTTTGCAACGGGAATTTTTATGGAATGGCGGGGCAGAAAAGAAACCGCACTGGCTAACCGGGTTTGATGCATGAAGATTTTATGGTTATTTTGCTGCCATGAATCTTCCGTCGGTCAGTGTTATTCTTCCGGCATATAATTGTGAAAAGTTTATTGGCAAAGCCATTCAAAGTGTGTTGCAGCAAACTCTTTCAGACTTTGAGCTTATAATTGTGAATGATGGCAGTACTGATAATACTGAATCCATCATACACGAGTTCAATGATCCAAGGATCGTCTATCAAAAAAATCGGGAAAATAAAGGTTTGATCAATTCGTTGAACACGGCCATCTCTATGGCGAAAGGCAAATACACCGCAAGGATGGATGCCGATGACATTTGCCTGCTTGAAAGACTTTCAAAACAAAAAGCTTTTCTCGATCAAAATGAAAACATCACTGCCGTTGCCTCCACAATCGAGTTTATTAATGACCGGGAAGAAAAAATAGGTATTTGGGAATTAGACAGGCAAACCATCACCCCGGGACAAATAAAAAAAGCATTGCTCAGGCAAAACTGCATTGCTCATCCTACAGTCGTGATACGTTCAGAAATGATAAAGCTGTTAAAGTATAAGGAGTATCAAAAGAATATAGAAGATTATGACCTTTGGTTACGACTGCTGAATCGTGGATTAAAAATTGCAAAACTCGAGGAGCCGCTCTTGTTATACCGGGTACACGATACTTCTATAACATCACTCCATTTAAAAACGTCAAACCCATTTTTCAAACATTTAGTAATGAAAATGAAATTTCTTATTCATTTTCGCCACATTAGCTGGTTTGCTGTTAGTGTTTTTGGAAGTGCGATCATGGATCTCATAAGGGGCTTCTTCAAGGCTATTAAAAACATTTTCGGGAAATAATGTACAAGCTGCTGCTCATAAAGCGAATGATTGAAGATGTGTTTATCTATCCTTTTATCCTCACAGGAAAATTAATTGCTTTGACTCATCCCCTAAGAAAAGAATACGGTATATTTTTCTTCTTTCCTTTTTATCATACAGGTGGAGCTGAGAAAGTTCATTCGATGCTAGCGAATGCTGCCGGCGGAAATGATTGTATTATTTTTTTTACAAAAAGATCCGCGGACAATCGTTTTCTTAATGAATTCAGGAGATCTGGTTGTGACATAAAAGATGTTTCAAAATTCACAGACAACAAATGGTTATATTTCCTAAATTTTTTTTATCGTGGCATACTCTCCGGGTATATAGACCGGCAGCAGCAAAAGCCAATAGTATTTAATGGACAATGTAATTTTGGTTATAAGATAAGTCCCTGGATAAAGAAAAGTATTCCTCAAATTGAACTAATTCACTCCTTTAATACATTCTCACAGATCCGGATTCCCTTTTTACCGTTCATCAGCAAGACCATTATGATAAGCAGGAAAAGAATTGAAGATCATAAGGAACAATATAAACGATATAACATCCCGGATTCATTTTCAGAAAGAATTCAATATATACCCAATGCGATCACGTTACCAAATCATATATCAAAGAAAAGCAGCGATGAACTAACAATTTTGTATGTGGGCAGAGGTTCAAAAGAAAAAAGGGTTGAGATCATCGCCGAAATAGCCCACGAGTTTAATAGCAGTCATGAACAATCTGTCAAATTTGAAATATTAGGCGATGTGGCAGGAACGATAGACAAGAAGGCTCATTCTTTTATTAAATTTTACGGAAATAGAAATGATGAAAACCAGATAAGTGAAATTTATGAAAAAGCACATGTGCTTATTTTGACTTCGACTACTGAAGGGTTCCCAATGGTCATTATGGAAGCGATGGCACATGGCTGTGCAATATTATCAACTCCTGTTGGCGATATTCCTTATCATGTAAAAAACAAGGAGAATGGGTTTCTTTTTAGTGAAATAGATGATCAGAAAAAAATCATCGACGAGGCAAAGGAAAAAATTACCTGGCTTAAAGATCACAGAACAGATCTGAAAATGATCGAAAGGAACAATATCAATTATGCTAAGAATAATTTTGGTATAGAAAGGTTTAATAAAGATTACAGGGAATTATTTTTATCAATAAAATCGAAAGATTGAAGCCGCTTAGTTTTATAATCATCACTTACAATCGTCCTGCAGACATGTTGGAATTGTTGCAAAACATCTGCGATCTTGACAGTGCATCGGAGCTTCTTGAAGAGGTGATAGTGGTAAACAATGCTTCGATTGATGACTATTCAAGGGTAAAAGAATTTATCAACTCAACTTCTACCCTGTCTTTATATTACTTTGATGCTCCTGAGAACCTGGGGGTCGCAAAGGGAAGGAATTTTGCACTTGCGAAAGGCAAAGCCCCCCTTATCATCATGCTGGATGATGATGCAGTATTGCAAAACAAGGACTGCTTAAATAATCTTTTAGATGAATTTAAAAATAACAATACCGAAAAGCCAAAAGCAATTGTTTCTTTCAAAGTCCTTTATTATGATAATTTGCAAATGCAAAAAAATGCGTTGCCACATAAACATTTTGACGAATATAAAAACAAGTCTTTTTTTGAAACTTACTATTATGCAGGCGGAGCTCATGCCATAAAAAGAGAGGTCATTGAAAAACTTGGAGAATATCCTGCAGATTTCTATTATGGCATGGAAGAATATGATCTTGCGTACAGGATCCTTGATGCAGGTTATTCTATTGTTTACAGCGATAAGATCACAATGCTGCATAAAGAATCACCCCTTGGCAGAAAACCTAAAAAAGAAAAACTGCAGATGATGTGGCTGAATAAAAGCAAAGTGGCGTGGCGATATTTGCCCAAAAAATATTTCTACTCTACCGCCTTGATGTGGTCATTGCAATATTTGAAAGAAACGGGTTTTGACATAAAGGGATTCTTTACAAGCTGGAAAAAGATATTTAATATCTCCGCAACAGAAAAAAGAGCACCAATCAAACAAGCTACGATGGATTATCTTCGAAAGGTGAAAGCGAGGCTTTGGTATTAAATAAATAAGCGATGTACCTTAAAAATTACTTTATACAATTAGGGAAAGATATCCTGATCAGGCTCCCCAAAAAAATTGGCCGCTTCTTTGGCTATCTTGGTGAATGGAATGAGTTTAAGAACAAAAATGATAAAAGATTCTCTGTTAAAGGCAGCGATGCTTATCCTTGTTTAAACGACAAAATAGTCAACACCCCCTTTGATCATCATTACACCTATCATCCCGCCTGGGCTGCAAGGATACTTGCACAAACAAAACCCGAATATCATGTTGATATTTCTTCGATTTTAAGTTTTAGCACCATTATTTCTGCCTTTGTTCCGGTAAGATTCTATGATTATCGGCCTGCTGATTTAAAATTGAACAATCTTGACTCGGCGTTTGCTGATCTTAAGCAATTGAATTTTCCTGATAATTCAATTCCATCATTATCTTGCATGCACACCATTGAACACATTGGATTGGGACGCTATGGCGATGAAATTGATCCGCAGGGAGATCTTAAATCAATTGATGAGTTAAAAAGAGTATTAAAGCCGAACGGTGACCTTTTGTTTGTCACACCTGTTGGGAGACCCAAAATAGAGTTTAATGCACATCGCATTTACAGTTACGAGCAGATCATTGAATATTTTTCACCACTCACGTTAAAGGAATTTTCTTTGATACCAGATAAAGGCGGTATAATGATGGATGCCAATCCTGCGCTGGTCAAAGAACAAACTTATGGCTGTGGTTGTTTTTGGTTTAAAAAATAAAACTGATGTTTAAAAACTTATTTAAGAAAAAAGAAATAATAGATCACGAAGAACAATTGGCCGAATGGGAAAGAAATGGCAAGCGATTTCCACCTCCCCATATTGTAAAACAAATGGCTATTGAAGAGTTTCGAAATAAATATCACGCAGAAATATTAGTCGAGACAGGCACTTATTTGGGCGATATGATAGAAGCACAAAGAAAAAATTTTCAAAAGGTATATTCTATAGAATTAAGTCAAAGACTGTTTAATCGGGCAAAAAAAAGGTTTAAGGCCTATTCTCATATAACCATCCTTCACGGAGATAGTGGCATTGTCTTAAATGAATTAGTCCCGAAACTAAATAAGATTACATTATTTTGGCTGGATGGCCACTATTCAGAGGGCATTACAGCAAAAGGAGCAAAAGAGTGCCCCGTGCGGGAAGAACTGGGAGCAATTTTCAAACATTCATCCGCTCATATAATTCTTATCGATGATGCGAGACTATTTAACGGGACACACGACTACCCCACGATCGATGAAATAAACGATATGATAATCCGGTCTGGCAAGAATTATTCTTTACAAACGAAAGATGATATAATCAGATTAATCCCCTCAACTATTTAGAATGTTTAAAGTCGGCACTACAAACGAATCAGCAAGAGTAAGATGGATCGAGGAAGCACTAAAAAAACTTCCGGCAGGGCTTACAATATTGGATGCAGGAGCTGGGGAATCGCAATTCAAAAAATTCTGTGGTCATCTGAAATATATCGCGCAGGATTTTGGAGAATATCATGGTGAAGGACAAGTTGGGTTGCAAATGGGTAGTTGGGACAACTCCAGCCTTGATATCGTTTCTGATATTCTCTCGATCCCGTTACCCGATCATTCCGTGGATGCGGTGATGTGTACCGAGGTGCTGGAACATATACCGGATCCGATCGGTGCAATCAAAGAATTTAGCAGGCTGATCAAACCTGGTGGATATTTATTGATAACTGCACCATTTGCGAGCCTCACCCATTTTGCTCCCTATCATTTTGCATCAGGGCTCAGTCGTTTTTTTTATGAAAAGTATTTGCCGGAAAATGGATTTGAAATAAAAGCTTTAGAACTAAATGGCAATTTCTTTGAATATGTGGCGCAGGAAAACCGACGGATAAAAACCGTTGCCGCAAAATATACCGGTAAAAAAATAAATATTTTTCAAAAAATAATTATCCATCTGAACCTTTTGATACTGCAAAATCTTTCCAAAAATGACAGAGGATCATCGGAATTACTATGTTACGGGATCCATGTGTTTGCTAAAAAAAAGTAGCCTTCCGGAACCAACTGGTTGGAAAAAGCATCTTAATTCCTGTATTCTTATCTTCGCAGCTCAAAAAATTGAGGTCAAATTCCTATATGCAAACAGTAATTGTGACGGGATCATCAGGCTTGATTGGAAGTGAAGCAGTACGTTTTTTTTATGCAAAAGGATTTAGAGTAATAGGAATAGATAATGATATGCGATCCTATTTCTTTGGCGAAACAGCCAGCACCCGACCCACGTTGATCAAATTACAAACAGACCTGCCAGACTATATACATTTCTCTACAGATATTCGGAATCACGAAGATTTAAATAAGATTTTTTCAGATTATAGCAGTAGCATTGAAGCAGTTATTCATACCGCTGCACAACCTTCGCATGATTGGGCCGCCAAAGAGCCGATCACTGATTTTAGTGTCAATGCAACCGGAACATTGAATCTGCTTGAAGCAACGAGAAAATATTCTCCCCGCGCCGTTTTTATTTTTACGAGTACTAATAAAGTGTATGGTGATACACCCAATTTGCTTCCATTAATTGAAACAGAAACCCGATGGGAAATTGATCCCGCCCATCCTTTTGCACAGTATGGAATTGATGAAACAATGAGTATTGACCAGTCAAAACATAGTGTATTCGGAGTGAGTAAAGTGGCTGCAGACGTAATGGTGCAGGAATATGGGCGTTACTTTGGAATGAAAACAGGCATATTCAGAGGTGGTTGTCTTACCGGGCCGGCTCATGCGGGAGCTGAACTACACGGTTTTTTGGCCTATCTGATTTTATGTACTATTCATCGTAAACCATACAAAATTTTTGGCTATAAAGGAAAGCAGGTCAGAGACAATATTCATAGCAAAGATCTCATTAATGCTTTCTGGGAATTTTTTAATGCGCCCAGGTATGGAGAAGTCTATAATATGGGAGGATCACGGTTCGCAAATATTTCCATGCTTGAAGCAATCAAAAAAATAGAACATTTTAGCGGCAATAAGCTTGACTATACTGTACTGGGTGATGCAAGAAGCGGCGATCATATCTGGTATGTTAGCGATGTTAGAAAATTTCAAGGTCACTACCCCAATTGGAAATATGTATACGATATGGACAAAACAATAAAAGAAATGGTAGATGCTGAAAGTATTAAATAAGCAAATGATCATTGTGAAATTAATGGGCGGCCTCGGAAATCAAATGTTTCAATACGCCGCAGGCAGGGCTCTCGCATTAACATATAGCTGTGAACTAAAGCTTGATTTAAATTTTTTTCAGGATCTCAGAAATAAACCAAAAGATTACGTTGTGAGGGATTACGATCTTGATATTTTTAATTTACAAGTGAGCATGGCAACCACTGAAGAGGTCAATGAACTAACCAAAAGATCTTCAAATAAAACTATTGACAGGGCTTTAAACAAAGTATTGGGATTAAAAGACAGTTATTTTAAGCAACCGCACTTTCATTTTGTCGAATCCTTCTTTTCGAAAAGGCCATCACAATATCTCGATGGCTATTGGCAATCAGAAAAATTTTTTAAGCCTTTTGAATCGGTTATTCGCAATGATTTTACTTTCCAAAATATGATTCCTGAAAATTCAAGAGAGTTAACTCATGAAATTCTAAAATCAAATGCTGTCTGCGTGAATGTTCGGAGAGGAGATTTTGTAGTCAATAAAATGCATGGTGCACTTGATATCAGTTATTATAATAATGCTGACGAACGAATGCGGTCGAAGATCAATGATCCTGTTTATTATGTTTTCTCTGACGATATTGAATGGTGCAAGGACAGTTTGCAATTCCTCTCTCCTGTGAAATTTATATCACATTCACACGCAGGGAAAAAATTTAGCCGGTATTTACAACTGATGTCACTATGTAAACATTTTATTATTCCGAATAGCACATTCGGCTGGTGGGCAGCATGGTTAAATAATGATCCTGATAAAATTGTAATTGCTCCCAAAAATTGGTTTGGAGATGGCCCAAAGGATACCCAGGATATTATACCCGATAGTTGGGTAAGAATATAGCTAACCCTATGATAAAGGTAATTCCTCTTCCGCTTTTATTACCTGCAAAAAATATTCCATTGCCTTCTTCTTTCTTTCATCCAGGAAGTAATTCATATGAAGAGTATAATATTTCTTCAGATCGTAAAGATCAAAAGCATGAGACGCTACGATCTCATTGATATGCGATAAGCCTAATGCATTTGCCTCGTTAAAAGTTCTTATAAATTCTTCCGGCAATTTTTTATTACTGACCCAGGCCGCAAAAACAAAAGGCTGACCGGTAATTTTCTTCCATTCCGCACCGAGATCAAAGAAAAAGGTGGAGAGCTTCCGTTGCTCAAATGCCCGGTCACCGATCACAAGCCCCGCCGTATTCCCCCTTATTTCTTTCCTGTAATCCTCATCAGTAGAATTTATTATTTCAGGATGAATACCCCAATACTCATGCATGATCCATTTCAGGAGTTCAACGGACGTCCGGCTTTGATAATCGAGGTAAACTTTTTCGATTTGATCTAATGGCACTTCGCTGAACAGACATACGGATGCCGCCTCGCCCTCGGTACCAATACAATAATCA
>DASVAM010000515.1:0-3953 GCA_036376375.1 Chitinophagaceae bacterium | reverse complement strand
AACGGTCCACTGTATAAACACGACCTGCCCCATGCGGGGTTCGACATCAAAGGAGAGAAAGTTCTTTTCTTGAGAACAGAGCAAAAGCGGAAACGTAATACCAAAGATTACAGATATTATTTTAGCGCTACGCATATTTTTAATCTTTCCTGCATATTAAATCAATCTATCCTTTGGGCCAATGATCTCCGTCATTATCGGAAATGATTGGACGATAGTGACACTCGCTTTGGGCATTATCACATTCATTCGTTTTGATCGTCCTCACCCGGTTTACTAATTGACGTCATTCTTTTAGGGTCCGAATAGTAATAGCTTGCCTCTTGAATCGTCGATAGGATAGGGATGTCAGGGAACAACCGGAAGACCGACGAAATAGTGCAATGATGTTGAAGAGAATTTACACGATGCTTAAACTTAAATACAATTGTTATGATCACAACACTTCCTTTTAATGGCCATGTTGCGGATTATGAAGCGTGGTTTGAGAAATACCCTTTTGTATTTCAAAGTGAGGTAGAAGCCATTCGGGATATGCTTCCGGAAGGCAGTAACCTTTACGCAATCGAAATCGGCGCGGGTACGGGACGATTTGCAAAAGAATTGGGAATACGGGAAGGCATAGAACCTGCCGCCAATATGCGGGCCCTGGCACTAAAGAGAGGCATTAATGTTTTGGCCGGAGAGGCAGATCATCTTCCCTTTGAGGACATGAAATATGATTTTGTATTAATGGCATTCTGCATCAGCTATTTCGAAAACCTGCAAAAGGCATTTAAAGAATCATACCGGGTTTTGAAGAACGGCGGCTCGCTTATTGTTGGCTTTGTTGATAAAGCCAGCACGATCGGCAAATCCTATGAAGAAAAAAGGTCGCAAAGCGTTTTTTATAGAGAGGCCAGGTTTTACAGCACAAAGACAGTTGCTACCGAGTTGAGGAAAGCAGGATTCAAAGATTTAGATTTTTCGCAGACACTTTTTCATGCCCTTGATTATATCAAAGAATTCGAACCAGCAGAACCGGGTTTTGGAAAGGGTTCCTTTATAGTTATCAGGGCGATTAAATAGTTAGTTATGCATATAGAAATTAACGATCATACATCCCTGCGTGAGATCCAGTTGGTATTTTCCAGCTTTTATCCATACCTGCAGATCGAATTTTACTGTAAGCGCCACCCGAGGTTTGAAAGTTCTGACGAAATGGATGAAATAGAATCTGATCACACTATCGGCAGTATAAAGAAAACACATGTATCTGGTGTGCTGGAAATACAACCTCTTTACAAGGTAGCCGATGTCGAGACGGAGTTCAGCAAGCGTTTTGGTCTTTCCGTTCAAATTCTTCGCAAGGAAAAAGATGGCTGGGTGCAGACTGCGGGTGAAGACGATTTTACTTTGAAGGAATTAAATGAACTGGGACGTAACTCTTCTGATGAAACTCTATTAACGGACTACGAACAAGGTTTTGAGGGACCGGTTGACAAGCCAGAGAAATTATACTAATAAAAATATCAAACAATGGCCACCTTGTTAGCCAGATATTTTACGGTTGATACACTCTGGATTGAAAAATATTTGAACGCAGAATAAAAAGGCAAAAGATATGGCCACTATTGTTCATTTCGACATCAGCGCTAATGATCCCCAAAGGGCCAAAAAATTCTATGAAGAATTATTTGGCTGGAAGTTCCGGTCATTGCCTGGCATGGCCGGTTATTACGAAATTGAAACTGCAAACCTAATTGGCAAACCCGGCATCGGTGGTGGGCTTACCAAACGAAATAACCTGTCGCCAACGGCTATTACAAATTACATCGGCGTTTCCTCCATTGATGACAGCCTGGCAAAGGTCGAAACACTCGGCGGAAAAATAATACGAACAAAACAGGTAATTCCAGGATATGGTCTGATCGCCGTTTGTACAGATACGGAAAACAATACTATTGGATTATTTCAGGAGGACAGGAATGCTGTTGAAAATTGAAATTATTAATATCAATAATTCTCAACACTAAAATTTATTTTATGGATTCTACAAAATATTGTCAAAGCTGTAGCATGCCGCTTGACAATCCGCAATTGTTAGGAACTGAAAAAGATGGCTCACCAAGCAACGATTATTGCAAGTATTGTTATAAAGATGGAGAATTTACCAGTCCTGGTATAACGCTCGACCAAATGAAAGAGCGAATGAGCAAGATGATGGACAAAGAAAAACTGCCTGAGGATATATTGGAGGCTGCAATAAACCGTTTACCGAATCTGAAAAGGTGGAAAAGTCACCTGGAAGTTCTGAAGCAATCTTGAAAAATTCATTTTTAAAAGGATCAGGCGCTCAGACATAAATTAAATGTGGTCAAAAGCCAAAATCTCTAATATTAATAATTGTCCATTACCAGGACAGCAGCCCCATGAATTTTTCCATTTCTCAAATCATTCAATGCTTCGTTTGCCTGACTCAAAGAATATGTCTTAGTTTCTGTTTGAATTGGAACCTGGGGTGCCAGCTTCAAAAATTCTTCTCCATCTTTTCGCGTGAGATTAGCAACAGAACATATCGATCTTTCTTCCCACAAAATTCTATACGGAAAAGATGGAATATCACTCATGTGTATACCCCCACATACGACAACGGCTCCTTTCCCTGTATCCATTAAGGCTTTTGGAACAAGCTTTCCAACAGGGGCAAATATGATCGCTGCATCTAATTTCTCCGGTGGCGATTGAGACGAGTCACCAGCCCAGACAGCTCCAAGTTTTAATGCGAATGATTGAGCATCTTCATCGCCTTCTCTTGTAAATGCAAATATTTTTTTGCCCTGGTGAATTGCAAGTTGTATCAGGATATGCGCTGCAGCTCCAAATCCGTAGATGCCGAGATTGGTAACATGTTCGCCGATCATTGTGTAAGAACGATAACCGATAAGCCCTGCGCAAAGTAATGGGCTGCCCGAAGCATTTGCATATTTCCTGTCAAGCAAAAAACAATACTTTTCATAAGCCACCGTATATTCTGCATATCCGCCATCAATTGTATAACCTGTGAACAATGCATTTTCGCAAAGATTTTCCTTTCCCTTCTTACAATACTTGCACGAGCCGCAGGTATACCCCAGCCAGGGGATGCCGACGAAATCACCGACATTTAGATTTGCTACCTGGTTTCCTTTCTTTACAACGATCCCAACAATCTCGTGACCGGGCACTAACGGCAATTTTGGGCTCCTCAAGTCACCATCTACAATATGCAAATCCGTCCTGCAAACACCACAAGCAATAACCTTTATCAAAACCTGTTGCTCATTAGGCCGGGGCACCGAAATCTCCCTCAACATTAGAGGCTGGTGAGGGTCCTCCAGCAACATCGCTTGCATTAAAACAGGAATCGTCATATGAAATTGATAGGCAAAAATATTCCATCGATCAATAAAGTGAGTCAGTAGTTCGCCAGCCCGCTGAATAAAAACAAATTTCAGCAACGGGTGATCAGCGCGATCTTATCATCGGCATTTAAGCCTCCATTTTCTATTATGATCACCTTAGCATTTTTTTCAATGACCCTGGTAATTATCTCATTTGGGATATCAGGAGTTTTTTCCCGGGCCGCAGCCCAAACCGCTTTATTCAAACTACGGCATGACCCGTTCCGATCTTTTCTTTTAATTCATTTACCAATGTTACTTCATCGCCTCAATTCAAAAGAGAGCTCCAAAACTCAGGCTTGTCGCTGACCAACCTCATTGTTTACAAATTGTTTATGCAATAATTTTAGCTGGCTTATAATCTATGAAACAAGAATATTTTAAATATAGTTTCCATAGTATTTATCAGGTGCTGATGTTTGCGATTTGTGTTCCTTCGTTGGTGCTTTTTTCCTGTAATTCCTATAATTTTTCCGACGCTCAGCCTGTTGATAAAGAAAATATTTATGAGTTTCCTGAATTTTTTCGTGG
>DASVAM010000514.1:0-16827 GCA_036376375.1 Chitinophagaceae bacterium | reverse complement strand
CGGGAAGCCAGGTATTGCAGGTCGATCACCTCCCTGTCATAAGATTCGCGGCTTTGAGATATAATAACATTGTAGCCCTTATCGTAAGCGATGGATTCAATTCCATTAATGACCTGCGAGAAAAAATTATTGGCGATCTCGCAAACCACCACGCCGATCGAACGGCTTCTTCTTTCTTTTAAACTTAGGGCAATGGGATTGGGGCGATAATTCAGTTTTTCCGCGCAATCAAGTACCAGTTGTTTTGTTTCGGGACTTATTTCATAGCTATCCCTTAATGCACGGGAGACGGTGGAAGTTGATATTCCAAGGGCACGGGCAATATCCTTGATCGTGACGGCTTCAAATTTCATAATGCAGCAGAAGATTACTTTTTTAAAGATACGTTTTTCAGACGAGTGGCATCCTGCTAGCCCTCTGACGTGCTGACCGGTAAATGAAAAAAGTCTCTCCTCGCTTGCAGCATTCATCAATTGGCAATACTCTTTTTTCAGATCACGGAAAATGGACAATTTTCGCCATCGTTCTCGGGAACGATTGCGTAAATAAACACCTAACTCATTGATTCAAATATGGTAAATACTGATTAGCATTACATATGAAACCGGACAGTACAGGATGGTTTCCCGGTTTAGGCAGGCATCACGTCCATTTTTCATTTCGAAAAAAATTAAAAAGCCATATGAAGCATCTTCTATTTTTATTCTTTGTATCTCTTTCGCTTGTCACATTTGCGCAGGATAGGGTGATCAGGGGTAAGGTGACTGATGACACTGGGGCACCCTTGCAGGGGGTGAGCGTTGTTCCAAAAGGCGCTAAGACAGGCGTGCAAACCGACAAGGACGGAAACTTTTCAATTACAATACCCGGCACTGGAAGGGTTACCTTAAACCTGAGCTCAACAGGTTATAAACCTGCGAGCATTGACGGCGACGGGACAATTCTTTTATTGGTTACAATGGTGAATAGTGTAACATCTCTCGATGACGTGGTTGTGGTAGGATATCAGACAATGAGACGCAGAGATTTGCTTTCTTCAGTTTCTTCAGTAGGGGCCAGGGATCTGAAAGATATTCCGGTGAATTCGGCGGCCCAGGCTTTAGCGGGAAGGTTAGCGGGTGTACAAATAACAGGAACGGAAGGCTCGCCTGACGCAGCTGCAGTCATAAGAGTCCGTGGTGGCGGATCCATTACTCAGGATAATTCGCCATTGTATATAATTGATGGTATACAAGTGGAAGATGCATTAAATGTTATATCACCACAGGATATTGCATCGGTTGATGTATTAAAGGATGCATCTGCAACTGCTATATATGGAGCAAGAGGCGCTAATGGCGTAATAATTATCACCACTAAGAACGGAAAGAACCAAAAAACGACAATAAGTTATAACGGTTTGGTAGGTATGAGCCAGTTGGCGAATAAACTGGAAGTAATGAATCCTTATGATTTTGTAATGTATCAATATGAAAGAAGCAGGAGCAGCACAGCAGATATGACTAATTTTCAGAATACCTACGGTATATTCCAGGATCTTGAATTGTATAAATCCGTACCATTCGTTGACTGGCAGGAGCAAATGTTTGGTAGAAATGCCTGGCAACAAACACACAATGTTGCAATGACTGGAGGAAACGCATTAACAACATACAACCTCAGCCTGACATATAATTTACAGGACGGCATATTACTGGGTTCGAGTTTTGACCGGAAGTTAGTTAACCTTAAGCTTGATCATAAGTTAAACGAAAAAGTTAAACTGGGTTTTGCCACCAGATATAATTATACAACTGTACACGGAGCCGGAACATCTAATCCCGGTTCTTCATCTACTAATAGATTGCGGCATTCCATAAAGTACCGTCCTTTCCTTATGGGTGGCCAGGACCTGTATTACTATGATGATGATTATGCAGATGCGACAAATGCAAACAGTCTTCAGCTTGTTAACCCTATCCTTTATAACGATGCAGAATACAGGAGAAATCTTACAGATGTGTTGAATCTGGCAGGGGATGTAGAGTTCAAATTCACGCCTTATTTAAGCTTCAAAACAACTGCCGGATTTGATTTTACCAATATGCGAAGGGAAGCTGTTGATGATTCAATAACCGGCAATTCAAAACAAAATGGGAATGGATTACCAATAGCTGGAATCGGTACAACCAATCGTATTACTATCAATAATTCAAATGTTTTCACTTTCTCAAACGCAAGTCTGAGCGGTAATTTCAATAAGAAAAATAAAATAGTGGCTTTGCTTGGACATGAGATCTATCAAAATCGTACGAGGGGTGAAAATTTATTTGCAAGAAATTTCCCTCCAGGGATTGCTCCGAGAAAAGCACTGGGTAATATGAATCTTGGAACCTTGTATACGGTACCATCAAGTCCACCCACTTTTGAGTATACCAACAGGATCGTTTCTTTTTTTGGGAGGATTAATTATGATTATGACGGAAAATATTTGTTGACGGTTACTACCAGGGCGGACGGATCATCAAAATTTGCGGAAGGAAATAAATGGGACTACTTCCCTTCTTTTGCCGCTGCATGGAGAGTCTCCAAAGAAAACTTCATGGCCAACACCAGCTCGGTCATAAATGATCTTAAATTCAGAGTTAGCTATGGCGAAGCTGGCAACAACAGGATCGCCGACTTTCTTTATTTAACGCAATTTGTTACTAACAGTCAATATTGGCTGAACGATCAGTTAAATACGGCCTTCATTCCAGATGGTCTTGCTAATCAAAACCTTGTTTGGGAAAAAACAAAATCGAGGAACATTGGTCTTGATGTTTCTTTTTTGAAAAACAAAATTCAGTTGACGACAGATGTATATAAAAATACAACCGAGGATCTTCTTATCAATGTTCCGGTTCCCACCTCCTCCGGATATACTACACAAATACAAAATGTAGGCTCAACTGAAAACAGAGGTGTGGAAGTTCAGATCACCGCGACACCAATTGCAAAGAAAGATTTTACCTGGAATACTACTTTCAATATTTCATTTAATAAAAATGAAATCACTGCACTCAGTACTTACCAGGACTATTATCTACAGGCATCAGGGTGGGGCGTCGGAAGCACTGCTGCTGATTTTATTGTGAAAGTTGGCGAACCCGTCGGTTCAATACGGGGATTCATAACGGATGGATATTATAAGTTAGAGGATTTTGACTATAATTCTACAACAGGAACTTATACATTAAAAGCCGGGCAACCTAATAATCTTGGCGTTACTTCATTAGCGCCTTATCCGGGGAGATTGAAATTCAGAGATCTTGATGGTAATGGAAACATAGATGATGCCGACAGAACCATTATTGGAGTAGCCCAACCTGACTTTTTCGGGGGATTGAATCAACAGTTTACATATAAAGATTTTGATCTTAGCATCTTTATAAATTTTCAGGGTGGTAATGATGTGATCAATGCGAATCGGTTGGAATTTACCAATGCATACACTCCTAATTCAAATAACCTTGCAATTATGAATGATCGCTGGCGAAATATCAATGATCAGGGTCAGGTCGTTACGGACCCGGCAGAATTGGCAAAAATAAATGCGAATGCAAAACTTTGGACTCCGAGTACCAGTAGTAATTCATTTACGTTGCATTCATGGGCAGTTGAGGATGGATCATTTATAAGAATAAATAATATAACACTTGGATATAATTTCCCTAAATCCATCATTCAAAAAATTAAAGCACAAAGGTTAAGAGTATATATAACTGGTAATAATCTGGCAGTATTTACAAATTATAGCGGATATGATCCTGAAGTTAGCACCAGAAGATCGACCCCGGTTACTCCCGGTGTTGATTATTCCGCATATCCAAGAAGCAGAACATATATCGCAGGTGTAAACCTTACTTTTTAATTATCCCAAAATTCTTGAAATATGAAAATATTAGTCAATAAAAAAATGCTGATCGCCGGAGTTGTGATGGTATCAATTGTAATGGGATTCAATTCATGCAAGAAGTATCTTGAAGTTGAGCCGATTTCATCATTCGGGACAGATTATGTATTTGGGAGTGTGACAAATGCCAGGACAGCTTTGTTAGGGGTATATGCTTCATTGACCGGTGATCAGGGTTATGGTATCAGGATAAGTATGTATTATCCTTACGATAACGATATTATGATGGGACAAGGCGGTACACCATACCCCGATAATGAACGTCGCGATATTGCACATTTCAATTTAAATGCAAACAATACACAATTGGCTGCACCTTTTAATCAATTGTATTCTGGTATTGAAAAAGCCAATATCTGTATTTATAATATACCAAAGATGGAAGGCTACGGCAATTCAACTGATCTTAAGCGAATGCATGGCGAAGCGTTGACATTAAGGGCATTGTTTTACCTCGAACTGATCCGAAACTGGGGTGATGTACCGGCACAATTTCTTCCATCGTCGGTTGAAACAGATCTTTTTAAAGGGAAAATGGACAGAGATTCTATTTATGATCATTTGCTCGAAGATCTTGGAATTGCAGCAACGCTGGTTCCATGGAGAACACAGGTGGCTACTGATGAAAGAATAACACAAGGGGCTGTGAGAGGTTTACGTGCAAGAATTGCTTTGTATCGGGGAGGCTATTCCTTGAGAAGAAGCAAGCAGATGCAAAGAGGAAGCAACCACCAGATTTACTATAAAATTGCCAGGGATGAATGTGCTGCTATCATGCAAAGCAATCAGCACAACCTCAATACAAGTTATGAAGCGGTTTTTAAAAACTACATTGCTGGTAAACAAATTGAACCAAATGGAGAAGTTATATGGGAAGTGGCTATGGCAGGAGGGAACAGTGCATTAGGTGATAGCAAGCTTGGATATTATTGCGGTCCAAGAGCCAATAATAATGGCAACTCTGCTTTGAATATTTTACCAAATTATTTTTATCTGTTTGATTCAACAGACAAGAGAAGAGATGTTGTCTGCGCACCTTACTATGTGGAGGCCACCGGTACCACCATAACTGCTCGTACTGGTAGGGGATTAGAAGCCATGCCGGATGGACCGTTTCGTAGAGACTGGATACCTGGAGGCTTAACTATAGGTCCACAGTATTTTGGTGTAAACTGGCCGATCATTCGGTATTCAGATGTTCTGCTAATGTTTGCTGAAGCAGAAAATGAATTAAGTAATGGACCTACTGCAGCAGCTAAAGCTGCATTTGAAAAAGTGCGGATACGGGGTTATGGTGGCGATGCAAGCCTGATCGGAACAACTCCCTCTACCAAAGAAGATTTCTTTAATGCAATTGTAAAAGAAAGAGCCTTAGAACTGGGTGCGGAGGGGATCAGGAAATATGATTTGATACGCTGGAACTTAATGACAACAAAGATCGCTGAAACAAAAGCAATATTGGCTGCTATGTCTACCAGACAACCACCATATGATGCTCTTCCTGATTATATGTTTTTTTTGAACAACTCTCCAGCATTAACATGGCTCAGTTCGTACTATAAGCCAAATTTAATCGGGAGTACTGCACCGGCAGGTTATACAAGAGTAAATTGGGTAAGAGATAATATAGGATCTACCATACTTCCTTACTATGCAATTGCATTCACACCAAATAAAAGTGAATTACTGCCGATACCACAGGCTTCAATTGATGCTAATCCAAATCTGACGCAGGATTATGGTTATTAAAACTATAAGAATTGTAAGGCTTAAATAAATAAAAAATGAAAAGCTTATTTAAATACGTTGATAAAAAAACAGTCCCGGCATTACTGATCATTGTGTTATTGGTTGGTTGCGCAAGGGAGACTCCTGAAATTGAAGACCCTAATCTGCCAAGAATGTTCACACCCGTTGGCTTACGGCTTACAGTAAGCCAAACACAAGTAAAAATAGAATGGAACCCCTCACTCTTTTCACAGGATAAAGATGTTCAATATACCGTTGAGGTTTCGAAGGATTCAAGTTTTCAGTCTGCTCCCGATTTTACCAAAGTTGTCGATACTACTGTCATTATTGTTACTGATGCCGATATCGCAATACGACAACGATATTTTGCCAGAATAAAAGCTAACTCATCCGGTAGCAGTGCGGAATCAAAATGGATGGTGTCTCCTCCGTTTACAATGACGGGAGAACAGATCTTTGTTGTACCGGTTCCAGAATCAGATATTATTGATAATGCTGTTATATTGAGATGGACTCCCACACCCGGTGTTACAAAAATTGTAATAACACTTACAGGTGGCTCGCCGGTTGATGTAACAATCAGTGCTGCAGATAATACTGCCGGATTTAAAATGATCGGCGGTTTGACAGGAAGTACAACTTATTCTGCCGAGATTTTTGCTGGTACAAGATCAAAGGGACTGTTATCATTTACCACAAAAGCAACAATTACGGGAACCAATATAATTGACCTGCGCGGTATCACCAACCGGCCCTCGGTGCTTGCCGATACGATTCCATTCATCCCATCCGGTAGTATTGTGATTCTAAAGAGAGGACTTACTTATAATATTGTCTCTACTACCAGCTTGAACAAATCAATGACAATATTAAGTGGTGCGGATTTCATCCCGGATCTTGCGACAATTTTCTTAGGTAGTAATTTTAATTTAACAGCGGGTGCCGCAATTGATTCCCTGGTTTTCAAAGATCTTAATATGTACTCTGATAATTATGCGGCAAAATATGTATTTAATATTAACCAGGTTGGGACAATAGGAAAAGTTAGATTTGAGAATGTTCGCGGACACCGTTTCCGCGGTTTCTTCCGGATGCAGACAGGTGGTGCGGGTACAAAAGTTACAGATCTGTCAATTGAAAATTGTGTAATTGATAGTTTACGGGATTTTTCCCTGGTAAATACAAATAATTCAAATACTGTCGCTAATATTCATGTGTCGAATACAACTCTTTATAGCGCCAGGAAAGTTATTGACCACAGAAGTCCCGGTTCTAATTCAATTAAATTTGAAAATTGTACTTTTTATAATTTGCCAGGTGGGGGTGCGAGTACCCCTCCGGGAGGAATCGGAGGATTTTATTTTATTGATCTGGGAACACAAAATTCCGCCATGCCGATCATAATCACGAATTGTATTTTTGGTAAGACATGGGATGACCAGGGACTTGGTAATGATGCACGGGGAATACAGGCTGGTACATCAACAACTGTTTCCGTTACCAACTCTTACCAGGCCTCAGATTTTATTTCAACAAATGTCCTTTACCAGATATCGCTGATTCCGTATTCAGGCCCATCATCAAGTCTATTTGTTGATCCGGAAAACGGTAATTTCAGGATAAAAGATAATGCGTTTGCCGGCAATGGTAATTGCGGAGATCCAAGATGGTACTAAGACCTTATTATTTTATTGCATGCCGGATAGCAGGTTTCAATTTGATGATTTTTTTATTGAATGATTTTCAATAAGGCTGCCCCGAGTGCAGCCTTACTCTTAAATACGAAAGGGTTCAAGTATGTCTACCAAACTGTTTCTTTTTCTATATAGTATAATTTTCTTATTGCCTGGTTGTAAGGCCCAAAAAGAAACTACGATTCAGGAGGGAACAGATGATAAGGTAATTCCAGTTGCATTTCCTGGTGCCGAAGGCTATGGAAAATATGCAACCGGTGGACGTGGCGGAAAAGTAATTATCGTAACTAATTTAAATGATGATGGCGAAGGTAGTTTTAGAAAAGCAGCGACTGCAAATGGACCCCGCATAATTGTATTTTCTGTTTCAGGCACCATTCATTTGAACTCATCTATCTCTATTAAAGCAAACGCCACCATTGCCGGGCATACTGCGCCGGGAGATGGTATTTGTATTGCTGATAAATCAGTGCAGTTGGGAGGTGATAATATAATTATCCGCTATATGCGTTTTCGCCTTGGTGATAAATGGCAGCGACAAGCAGGCATGGTTGATGGCAGTGGCAGTGAAGATGCATTTAGTGGTGTCGGAAAAAAACATATTATCATTGATCATTGTACGTTCAGCTGGAGTAATGATGAATGTTTTTCTGTTTACAATGGTGATAGCACAACATTACAATGGAATATTATATCGGAGCCTTTGAACTATTCTTATCATTTTGAAACTGGAGATAAAGACTGGGAAAGACACGGCTTTGGTGGTATCTGGGGTGGGAGGCATTTGTCTGCTCATCATAATTTGTTCGCACATTGTAACAATCGTAATCCGCGATTTAATGGTAACAGGCAGGGGATACAAGAATTTGTTGACTATGTGAATAATGTTATTTACAACTGGGGTGGTAATAATATTTATGCCGGGGAAGGGGGTCATTATAATATTATAAACAATTATTTTAAGTATGGCTCCTCTACCAATAAAAGTGTCCGGTTCCGGATTGCGAACCCCGGTAAAACAGAAAGTATTGGATTTGGTAAATGGTATGTAAGCGGTAACTATGTTGATGAAGCAAAAGATGTTTCTAAGAATAACTGGTTGGGTATCCATATGGGAAATGGCGGCACTGCAGACGATAAAAAAAATGCAGTGATAGATAAGCCACATCCTGCCGATCCAATGAGCTTACAAACTGCAGAAGAGGCGTTCCAATCTGTTTTAAATCATGCGGGAGCAAGTTATCGTAGAGATACATTAGATGAAAGGATCATTAATAATGTAAGAAACCGAACTGGTTCGCTGATAGACGTCCAGGGCAGCTATCTTCACCATTCGCCATTCGAGATGACAGTAAATGCATGGCCCGCATTAAGATCGTTGCCTGCAGCACCCGACAGCGACAAAGATGGGATACCTGACGAATGGGAAACAAAACATGGTTTAGATCCTGCCGATGCATCTGATGCGTCAAAAGTTTCGTCTCATAAGTTTTATACGAATATTGAATTGTATATAAATAGCATTCTAAAATGAGGGCACTTTTTATCCCGCTGTTCCTGTTCTTAATGGCTTTTGCAATGCCGGAAAAAAAGAAGATCACAATTTGGCTTTGTGGCGATAGTACGATGAGTATAAAAGATAAGAAAGCTTATCCCGAAACGGGATGGGGGACGCCATTTGTTTATTTCTGGGATTCAACTGTGGTTGTTGAAAATCTTGCTAAAAATGGACGAAGCACAAGTTCATTCAGGAATGAAGGTTTATGGAAAAAAGTTTTAGATGGAGTCGCAGAGGGAGATTATGTTTTTGTTCAATTCGGGCACAACGATGAAGTGCCCACAAAAAAAACCTACACTACTGAAACAGAATTTAGAAATAATCTTAAGCAATACATCAAAGAGGCAAGAGATAAAAAAGCAACGCCAATATTGTTGACTCCGATGGCGAGAAGAAAATTTGATTCGGGGGGTAAAATTGAAGGGACTCATGATGTGTATTCGCAAATTGTAAGAGATGTCGCCAGGGAAGAGAAAGTTGTTCTATTTGATATGGACAAAATAACGCAACAATTATATCAGCAGTTTGGCGTTGAAAATTCAAAATTGTTATTTCTTCATTTAAAGCCAGGCGAACACCCCAATTATCCTGATGGAAAAGAAGACAACACGCATTTTAGTGAGTTGGGAGCAAGATTGGTTGCACAATTTGTATTACAGGATATAAGAAAACAAATTCCGGAACTGGCAGATAGAATTATAAAAAGCAGGTAGTGAAAGCATCATGAGAAAACTAATAACAGTTTCTATCATACTAGATATTCTTTCGTTTTTCATAAACGGACTATTCGCACAGAAACCTGTTCCGATCAAACCAAGGATTCTTATCAGCACAGATATTGGCGGTACAGATCCCGACGATAATCAATCGATGACACATTTCCTGATGTACAGTCATTTGTTTCAAACGGAAGGTCTTGTTTCGTCTCCTTCTTATGGAAAAGGAAGCAAAAGCGAACTGTTACGGATGATAGATCTGTATGAGAAAGATCTATCCAGGCTGCAAAAATATCAAAAGGATTATCCGGCTGCAAACGAATTGCGGGCTGTTTGTAAACAGGGAAGAATTGGAGCAGCTCCGTTTATTGGTTACACTACAGCAACGGAAGGTTCTGATTGGATCATTAAATGTGCAAATAGAAAAGATAGTCAGCCTCTTTGGATTTTAGTATGGGGAGGTCTCGAGGATCTTGCACAGGCATTGCACGATGCACCTGACATTCGGAAAAAAATCAAAGTTTACTGGATCGGCGGTCCCAATAAAAAATGGAGCGCCAATAGTTATGCCTATATCGTTGAGCATTTTCCAGACCTTTGGTTCATTGAAGTGAATTCGTCGTATTATGGGTTCTTTTCGAACAACGGGATGCCTGATAGTGTGAAGACCACGAATTATTATGACAAATACATAAACAACGCCGGCTATTTGGGTAAGGATTTTAAAAACTATTACGGTGGCAATGTAAAAATGGGTGACACACCTTCACTGCTTTACATGATGGACGGCGATCCCCATAACCCAATGCGTGAAAGCTGGGGTGGGAGCTTTGTAAAATTCAATAACAGCCCGCGGATGATTTTTGATCGGAATACCACACTGGCCGATACAGTAACTGTCTGTTCGGTATTGGAATTTCATATCAAAGGTCCCCGGCTAAATATCCCGGCCGATTCTGCCTGTTTTACCCTGAACATGAAAGCTGGAATTGGCGAACAAAAATGGGCGGGCTATTACGTCGGGGAAGGAAACTATGTGGTAAGGTATTCGCCTAAACAATCTGAAAGTTTGTCCTATACAATCACCTCTCTCATTCCTGGATTTCCCGAACAGTCGGGCCAGTTGGTAGTGGATAATCTCTGGCCGGGTAAAAACAGGAAAACAGGTTACCTCTTAGGCGCTAACTGGTACACTGACCGCAGCGATCCGGAGTTGTATGATGGCAAAATACAGGGCGGTATTACTACAAAGAAATGGCGCAATGATGTTCTGCAAGATTGGGCAAAACGTTGGGCCTGGCTTCACTAAAAAAGAAAATGATGTTTAAAGAACTTTATATCATATGCCTGTTATCGACGCTTACCCCTTCTTTTACAGATGGACAAACTGCCAATCCGCAACAATACAAATATGTATTTACAGTAGCAAAGGATGGCACCGGTGATTATTATAATATACAGGACGCAATTGATGCAATGAGAGTTTATCCTTTGGCGCCAATAACATTATATATTAAAAAAGGCGTTTACAATGAAAAAATAGAATTGCCAGCTAATAATACGGATGTTAATTTCATAGGAGAAAATGTCGACAGCACGATCATCACCTGGAATGATTACTCAGGAAAAGGGAAACACACAACATTCACTTCTTACACCGCAAAAATTTCTGGTAATCGCTTTCGTGCAGAAAACATAACTTTTGCAAACACTGCCGGCCCAGTCGGCCAGGCTGTAGCTTTATATGTTGACGCTGACAAAGCAGTTTTTAGAAATTGTAAATTTCTTGGTAATCAGGATACTGTTTTTACAGGTGGAGAAGACTCACGGCAATATTTTACTGATTGCTACATTGAAGGAACGACGGATTTTATTTTTGGTCCGTCTACCGCAGTTTTTCAGAATTGCAGCATCAGGGCAAAGTCAAATTCATTTATCACTGCCGCGAGTACAACCAAATACAAACAATTCGGGTATGTTTTTATCGATTGTAGAATAACTGCTGATTCCGGCGTCAATAAACTTTATTTGGGCAGGCCATGGCGGGCCCATGCAAAAACAGTTTTTATTAATTGTGAACTGCCAAAAGCAATTGCGCCCGAAGGCTGGAACAACTGGAACAATCCTGAAAATGAGAAGACGGTTTTTTATGCGGAATATAAAAGTAAAGGACAGGGAGCAGCGCCGGATAAAAGGGTTAAATGGTCAACGCAATTAAATGACAAACGGGCACAGCATTATCAGCCTTCAACTGTTTTTTCTTTTAATGTAAAATATGATGGTGTATCGGGGGATTGGTTTTCAAATAAACCGGCAAAGACTTTTGACTATAATGCCTTCACTAAAAAGGGACATGAAATTATCCCGTTGTATAAGAATGATATTCCGAATAACAAAGTTGTCATTGATAAAGAGAACTCGGCCACACGGGATAATGTGACACGTATTGCTAAAGTAAAGAACCCAACATTAACGGTATTCAGGCCCGACAAACCCAATGGTATAGCAGTTATTATTTGCCCGGGAGGCGGCTATGCAATACTTGCTATCGATAAGGAAGGGACGAGAGTGGGGGATGAATTTAATAAATGGGGTGTCACTGCTTTTGTGTTAAAATATCGCCTGCCTGATGATTCAATAAATATTGACAGAAGTTTAGCGCCTTTACAGGATGCCCAGCAGGCTATTCGCTATATTAGAAATAATGCAAAGGAATTTGGAATCGATAGAAACAAGATCGGTATCATGGGTTTTTCTGCCGGCGGTCATTTAGCATCTACTGCCGCCACGCATTTTAATATGAAAGCTGATCCAGCAAACAACGATACAGTATCTGTTCGGCCTGATTTTGCGATACTGATCTACCCGGTTATAACTTTTGACAGCACCTTTGGTCATAAAGGCTCACGCAATAATTTGGTTGGTGCCAACGCATCAAAAGAGAAAATTGATCTTTATTCAAACGAATTGCAGGTGACACCAGGTACGCCACCGTCCTTTCTCATACATGCAGGCGATGACGCAACTGTGCCTGTTGAAAATAGTATCCGGTTTTACCAGGCTTGTATAAAAAATAAGGTTCCAGCGGAAATGCATGTCTATCCGAAGGGAGGTCATGGCTTTGGACTGTATAACAAAACAACGGATGACAGTTGGATGGAAAGGCTTAGGAACTGGTTAAGTAAATTGTGAAAGTTCCAGGTTACCGGTTACCGGTAACCAGTAACGGGTAACAAATAGATAAAGTTTATTTTATGAAACCAATTAATACGGCAATATGTTCTTTTGGAATGAGCGGATGGGTTTTTCATGCGCCGTTTATTACGACGAACCCGAAGTTCAACTTTTATGGTGTTCTGGAGAGAACAAAAAATCTCGCACAGGAAAAATATCCGGGAGTAAAAACTTTTCGAACGCTGGAAGAATTGCTGGCTGACAAAAATGTTGAACTGGTTATTGTCAACACACCCAGCGTTACGCATTTTGAATATGCAATGCAAACCATCCTTGCCGGCAAGCACCTGATCGTTGAGAAACCTTTTACCGCCACCGCATTGCAGGCAGAGGAATTGATCGCAGCTGCAAAAAAGAACAATGTTAAACTTTCTGTATTTCAAAATCGCCGGTATGATAGCGATTACCGGACGGTAAAAAAAGTATTGGAGGAAGGCTGGCTGGGGGAGATCGTTGATGCAGAAATTCACTACGATCGTTATACCCCGGAATTAAGTTACAAAGTACATAAAGAAACACCAACACCTGGTGTTGGATGTGTATATGACCTCGGATCACATTTGATCGACCAGGCCCTGCAATTATTCGGAATGCCGGTGGCCTTGTTTGCTGATATTACGATCAACCGGCCCGGGTCAAAAGTGGATGACTATTTTGATATAAAACTTTTTTATCCGGCCCATCGAATGAGTTTAAAATCGAGCTATTATGTACGGGAGCCATTGCCCGGATATATCTTTCACGGTACGATTGGTTCTTTTATCAAACATAAAACCGATGTGCAGGAGACAGATCTGCAGGCGCATAAAATACCGGGTGGACCCGATTGGGGTAAAGAACCTGAATCACAGAATGGTTTTTTGCATACCGAAAAAAATGGGAAGATCATCAAAGAACATATTCCCTCGTTGCAGGGTAACTATGGAGATTATTATGAAGGAATTTATGATGCAATCAGGAATAATGCACCCGTTCCAGTGACTCCGGAAAGTGGAATGGATGTGATAAAGATTATTGAGGCGGCCTATATCAGTAATTCGGAAAAGAAAGTGATCGAACTATAAGCCCCATCCCGACCTTCCCCGTTGGGGAAGGCCACCAGCACACAGAGCCTAATTATTGAAAGTTTAAAATATTAATTAAGTATTAATCAGGTATTAGACGAACGAATGGTTATTCTATATGAACATAGATCTAATAAAAACAACGATTTCAGACTTCAAGACCTATTTGGAAACCTATGTGTCTATGTTTCTATGTGGTTCAAAGAAAACTTTGATATCAGGCCTGCTTTTTTTAATAGCGCTAACGCTGCAGTCGCAAACCGTTTCAAAAGTTTGGGTGGCCGATAACGGTGATGGGACCTATAAAAATCCGATTATCAATGCAGACTATAGCGATCCTGATGCAATAAGGGTAGGAGATGATTATTATATGGTGTCATCAAGTTTTAATCATATTCCCGGGTTGCCAATTCTTCATTCAAAAGATCTTGTGAATTGGAAGATCATTGGACATGCCTTGAAAAAACAACCGCCTTATGATGTATATGACTGGGTGCAACATGGTGCTGGTGTTTGGGCGCCCTCGATCAGGTATCATAACAATGAGTTTTATATCTATTATCCCGATCCTGATTTTGGTATTTACCTGGTGAAAGCAAAAAATATTAATGGCCCATGGAGTGAACCATTATTGGTAGAAGCTGGTAAAGGATTGATAGATCCATGTCCGTTGTGGGATGATAATGCCAGCCCGAATGTCGAAGGCGGGCGGGGGAAAACTTATTTAGTGCATGCTTATGCAGGCAGCCGGGCCGGAATAAAATCGATCATAGTTGTGAAAGAGATGAATAAGGAAGGAACAAAAACTATCGGTAACGGGGTGATGGTCTATGATGGTCATGAAAACGATCCGACGATTGAAGGCCCAAAATTCTATAAGCGGAATGGCTATTACTACATTTTTGCGCCGGGCGGCGGTGTCAGTACAGGATGGCAGACCGTACTTCGCTCCAAAAAAATTTATGGACCTTATGAAAGAAAAGTAGTGCTGGACCAGGGATCAACAACTGTCAACGGACCTCACCAGGGTGCTTGGGTCACAACACAAACGGGGGAAGATTGGTTCTTACATTTCCAGGATAAAGAAGCTTATGGAAGAGTGGTTCACCTGCAACCAATGAAATGGATACATGATTGGCCCGTTATTGGTGCGGATCAAGACCAGGATGGAAAAGGGGAACCAGTTCTTAGCTATCGGAAACCAAATGTCAGAAAGCAATTTCCCCGGTCTACAGTTCAGGATAGTGATGAGTTTAATGAAACTAAATTTGGTTTGCAGTGGCAATGGCAGGCAAATCCAAAAGAAGGATGGGCATACGCAACACCAAACGGTTCTTTGAGAATGTTTTCAGTTTATCAGCCTGATTCAAACAACAACTTGTGGAATCTCCCGAATATTCTCGGACAAAAATTTCCTGCGGAAGAATTCAAGGTGACAGTTAAAGTTTCATTCAAGCCAAAATTTGAAAACGAAAGATTTGGTTTAATTGTGCTCGGTACTGATTATGCTGTGCTGTCACTCATCAAGAAAAAAGATAGCATCTATCTCGTTCAAAGTGAGAATTTAAACGCGGATAAAAACAAAGTTGAAAAACCAATATCGGCTATTCCGGTTGGCAGTAATGAAGTTTTTTTGAAATTAAAAGTTAGCAAAGGGGGCGTTTGTGATTTCAGCTATGAGACAGGAAAAGCACAGGGCCATCTTTTAAAAACATTTACAGCAAAACCCGGACGTTGGGTGGGGGCGAAAATTGGAATGTTTTGCACAAGAACAAATGTTACAAATGATGCCGGCTATGCGGATTTAGATTGGGTCCGGATTGAAAAGATTGATTAGCCCTTCGCTTCGCTCAGGGTGACAAAATGAATTGAAAATGAATTGTTGAAGAGCGAGGAGGAAGTAAAAGTGTGCGAAGCACAAACGATGATAGTGGCAATACAGTTTAGTTCACGATAAAATACGCCATATGGAAAGAAGAAGTTTTGTAAAGTACACGGCCGCTGCGGGTGCTTCATTGATGCTGCATCCATTCACTTCGTTTGCTGCAGGGTCAGATACAAAGATCAAACTGGCTTTAGTGGGTACAGGTTCAAGGGGCTCGGGATTCTGGGGCCGTAACCTCGCCATGAATTTCCCTAATTGTGAATTTGTCGGATTATGTGACATAAATCCCGGAAGATTGGAGTATGTAAAAAAGTATATGAACGCTACATGCCCGTCTTTTACCAGTGTGGATACGATGCTGAAAGAAGTGAAACCTGATTTTGTAATTGTCACAACAGTTGATTCCACACATGATGAGATTATTGTAAAAGCGCTGAATGCGGGTTTTAATGTGATCACGGAGAAGCCGATGACAACCGACGAGGTAAAATGTAAAAGAATTTTGGAAGCAGAAAAAAAGTCGGGTAAAAAAGTGGTGGTGGCATTTAACTACCGCCATAGTGTACATGCTATGCAGTTAAAGGAGCTGCTGGCAGCCGACCGGGTTGGAAAGATCACTTCAGTTGATTTTAACTGGTATCTGAATGTGCATCATGGCGCTGATTATTTCCGTCGCTGGCATGGGCGAATGGCGAAGGGCGGATCATTGTGGGTACATAAAGCAACGCACCATTTTGACCTGGTAAACTGGTGGCTGAATAGTGAGCCAGTGCTGGTAAGTGCTTATGGCGCATTGGAGCATTACGGAAAAAATAATCCTTTCCGCGGCACCAAATGCCGCGGCTGTGAACATAAACCGAATTGCAGATTCTTCTGGGATATAACGGCCAATCAGCAAAATGTAAATCTTTATGTCAATAATGAGTATCACGATGGCTATATCCGCGACGGTTGCGTATGGAGTAATGAAATTGATATTTATGATAAGATGAG
>DASVAM010000505.1:0-10792 GCA_036376375.1 Chitinophagaceae bacterium | reverse complement strand
TTATCAGCTTTACTGATCACTTTTTCTTTTTTGCGCAGGTCACTCAGCTTTATTTGTTTTGTGCTCGCAGCTTCCGGTTGATCCAAAATTTCTATATAAATGAATTTGTCACAGGCCGCTCTGAATGGAGAGGGGGTTTTTTGCTCTCCCATACCAAATACTTTCATCCCTGCTTCACGTAACCTGGTTGCAAGCCTGGTAAAATCGCTATCACTGCTTACAACGCAAAAGCCATCCACACGACCGGTATATAATATGTCCATCGCATCAATAATAAGTGCAGAATCCGAAGAATTTTTTCCCGTGGTGTAGCTGTATTGCTGCACGGGAGTGATCGCATGATCAAGAAGCACAGCTTTCCAGCCGACAGAATGGGGTTTTGTCCAGTCTGCATAAATGCGTTTGAAGGTCGGTACTCCATATTTGGCAATTTCCTCCAATATTCCATTGATCAAACGGGAGGGAACGTTATCGGCGTCAATTAAAACAGCAAGACGGAGGTCTTTTGCATTATCCATTAAAAAAAGATTTATGGGAAAGATAATGATTTAAAAACTGTCGTTCCTTCGGTCAATAATTGACCTTTTGCCGGAAAACTTGTAAAGATCATATCCACTTTAATGAGGGAAACTTTAACTGAACCTCTGAGCATTAAAGAGTATCTTGCTGCTTCTGCGAGTATAAGATCTGCAGGTAAATCAAATTTCAAATGTCAAATCTGACCCAGGTAGTGAATGTGGACAAGAACCTCAAAACACTAAAGAAAACCGTGCATGCTTCAGACATTGATCAATTACTTAGCAGCCCGGGACCGTTTACTTTTTTTGCTCCTTCCGATACGGCTTTTCAAAAATTAGAAAAAGAGTGGTTGGAAAAATTATTTGAACCCCAGAATCGCCAACGCCTTGCTGATCTGTTAAGCAATCATATTGTGAATGGAACCATTGCTTACAAAGAATTAAAAGATGGCGATAAACTCACGACTGTAAATGGCCGTGAACTGACAGTGCACGTACGCAATGGCACTGTTAGTATCGCTGGTATTCCCGTTCAGCCCCGTGACGTTAAAATTCTGAACGGTGTGATCCACGTTATGGACACTGTAATCATTTGATCAGCTTCCCGTTTTTTATTTCGCCGCCTTTATTGCGATTCCAAGGTGTATCGCGTCCCGGATAAGATCATCCGGCTTGCCGGGATAAACGATGCCCCAATCTTTTCGGTCAATGTTGAATTTCGCAATTGCTTCTGCAGCATTTCCTGAAACAGTGATTCGTGCGGGAAATTCTATATTTTTTGTAACTCCTTTCAGCGTAAGATTTCCACTAACCGTGTGAGTGGGATCTGTCACTTTATATTTACTGATCTCTTCCTGTCTTGGATCGGTCGTATCTTTTATTGCGTCCCCCTTATATGGCTGCACGTCTGTCAGTTCAAAAGTTCCTTCGGGATTTTTTTCAACATCAAAAAAATCGGCTGACTTCAAATGACCCAGTAACTTTCTATTGGCTACTGTATCAGAACCTTTAGGTCCCACGACTTCCATATTGGCAATATCCAAAATAAATTTGCCGCCGGTAACCTGGTCATTCTTTAGATAGATCTCACCACTTTTTAACGGCACAGTGCCCACATGATAACCGCTAACTTTCGTACCCACCCAATCAATTTTACTATCAGCAACATTTAGTTTCCAAACATCGCCCGTCTTTTCATTATCTACATTTTTTGCTTCCGTCGTTTTCGCTTCATCGCTTTCCGGTGCGTTTGTGCAGGAAATGAATCCAATTGATCCCGCAATAAGAAGGGCGGCTAATTTGATTTTCATGTTCTTCATTTTACAGGTTATATAAAGACAATAACAGGTGCCGTTAAACACCTGCTATTGTTACTATTTGTC
This sequence comes from Chitinophagaceae bacterium, assembly GCA_036376375.1. Taxonomy (GTDB): domain Bacteria; phylum Bacteroidota; class Bacteroidia; order Chitinophagales; family Chitinophagaceae; genus VBAS01. Next base: position 8,892 of record DASVAM010000505.1, on the reverse strand, counting down.
GGGGAATTAAAACGGATCTTAACCAAGGCTGCGAAGCCAGGTAATAAGCTCGTCTTTGGCTTTACCTGTTTTTTTCTGCACTCTTCCCCAAAATTCATCATCCTTACCGTCTTCGTAGCGCAGATCATCATCAGTAAGTTCAGCATATCGCTGTTTCAATTTCCCTTTCCATTCGTTTATTTGGCCTTTTACTTCCATTTTATCCATAACATAAGTTTTAAATGAATTAATAGATACTAAAATGAACAAAAAACTATGCCAGAGCAAAAAAGGGCTTACTACTAATCTATTAGAGTACGGATAAGGCATAAAGTTTGGGGAATATATTGGCCACATCGTTTTTCCTTCTGCAAGGTTAAACAATGAATGATCTTTTAATTTCAAAATCAAATCAGATGGAAACAAAAACCAAACAAGATGAAAAGCAGCAAGAGACTGCTACACAAAATGATATTGTGATCAACAGGGTTTTCAGTTTGCCGATAAATGTTGTATGGCTGGCCTGGACCGACCCTGAATATTTTAAAAAATGGTGGGGGCCAAAAGATTTTACCTGTCCCTCAAGCCAAATGGAAGCCAGAGTTGGCGGTAAATATTTGAATTGTATGCGCGGTCCCGATGGGAAAGAATATTGGTCAACTGGTGTTGTCAAAGAACTAATTCCGGAAAGAAAACTTGTGGTCACGGATAGTTTTTCTGATGAGAAGGGTAATATCAGGCTAGCTTCTGATTATGGGATCCCGGGCAACTGGCGGGAGGAACTGTTGATCACCGTATATCTTGAAGAAGCTGACGGAGCGACAAAAATGAAACTGAGACACCAGGGTATCCCGGACGAGGCAAGAGAAGACTGTATAAAAAGTTGGAATGAATCTTTTGATAAATTAGAAGAAAAAATTACCTGATCGCAGCCCAAAAAGATTAATTGATAAAAGAGTTGTCCCCGTACGGCAACTCTTTTCAATTTAAAACAAACCCATATTAATTAACTTGCAAATACTATTCAACAAGGATGGCTACAGCAACGAGACATTTGAGCAGTTCATCAGAAGGGAAAACAACCAAGGCAAAGATCAATAAAGAGAACCTGCGCCAGGCGCTTGTTCTTTTTAAATATTTAAAACCCTATCGCAGCAAATTTATTTTAGGACTGATCTTCATTGCTCTTTCAGCGTTTACCACAAGCTTGTTCCCATTATTTCTCGGAAAAATGATCGATGCGGCCTCACCGGGTGCCACAATACCCGGCATGGATAAAGGTTCGCAATTTGGTTTTGGCTTAAAAGATATTCATTGGAGCCTGAATACGACATTGCTGCTGATCTTCGCTCAACTAACCGTACAGACTTTTTTTTCATTCATGCGGGTTTATTTGTTAACTGCTGTTGGTGAAAAAAGCCTGGCAGACATGCGCAAAGATGTTTACAGCAAACTGCTCACGATGCCAATGAGTTTTTTTACTGAAAAAAGGGTGGGTGAATTAAGCAACCGCATCTCCTCAGATCTGTCCCAGATACAGGATGCAATTTCCTTTACCCTTGCCGAGTTTTTGCGCGGCGTCTTCACCCTGATCATTGGCTTATTCTTCATTTTTTGGATCAGTCCAAAGCTGGCTTTTGTTATGCTATCGGTTGTTCCTTTGCTGGCGATCATCGCAGTTGTATTTGGACGACGGATCCGAAAAATGTCACGTAAAACACAGGACCAGCTTGCTGATAGTGGCACCATTGTACAGGAAACATTTCATGGTATTTCAATCGTAAAAGCATTTACCAGCGAATTCCACGAGGTCACCCGTTATGTAAAGAGTCTGAAAGCTGTTGTAACAACCGCCATCAGTAATGCGAGATGGCGTGGTGCGTTCGTAGCTTTTATGATATTTAGCTTGTTTGGAACGCTGGCATTTGTTGTATGGTATGGTGGTCGCATGATCCAGACTGGTGAAATGGCAAGTACCGGCTCACTCATTACGTTTGTGATCTTTTCCATGTTTGTCGGTGGTACGTTTGCCGGATTTGCCGATATGTTCTCTCAATTACAAAAAACATTAGGCGCCACGCAAAGTGTAAGAGAGATCCTTCGCAGCGATGGCGAACCCGTGGAAATTGGATCAATCACTGTAGCCCGACAATACGAATTAAAAGGCAATGTGCGGTTTGAACATGTCGCGTTTAGTTATCCAAGCCGTAAAGACATACAGGTATTAAAAGATCTTTCCCTTACTGCACGCAACGGAGAACAGATCGCTATCGTCGGGCCCAGTGGTGCGGGCAAATCGACCATTGCTTCGCTTCTTCTTCATTTCTATGAACCAGAAAATGGTACTGTATATTTCGATGAACGCCCTGCCCGTGAATTTCCACTTTCACAATTGCGGAGACAGATGGCTTTTGTGCCACAGGATGTAATTTTATTTGGTGGAAGCATTAAAGAAAATATTGCTTATGGTAAACCCGATGCCAGCGATGAAGAAATCATGACGGCCGCTAAAGGTGCCAATGCACATGAATTTATAAAAAGATTTCCGGAGCAGTATGAGACGATTGTTGGAGAAAGAGGGATTAAATTAAGTGGTGGCCAGCGACAGCGAATTGCAATCGCCCGTGCCATTCTAAAAGATCCGGCCATTTTAATCTTAGACGAAGCCACATCATCGCTCGATAGCGAGAGCGAACAGCTGGTACAAGAGGCCCTTGACAACCTGATGAAAGGACGTACGTCCTTTGTTATTGCACACCGGCTATCTACTATCCGGAATGCAGATAAAATCGTGCTGATCGATAAGGGTGTTGTGAGCGAAGCCGGCACGCATTCTGAACTTATGAAGCATAACGGCCTTTACCGAAAGCTCAATGATATGCAATTTGATTTTGGCATGATCACCCAGTCACCAACAAACGAACTCACCATATCCGATCCGGAAGGGGTGCAGGAGCCGGTTCAGTCAAAAGACTAAGCGGGCCAACAGGTATTTAATTTAGTTTTTTTGTTAATTATTGTAATACTATAACTTTACTATACTTAATCTTATTTTATGAACGACGCTACAGAAGACTTACTACTAAAGGTGGATTCCCAATTGCTGCAGGCCGACGTAGGAGAAATGCTTGACAGTAATAAGCCCCTAAAAGAAATTCTTGTCGACATCGTGACCTGGATAGAGTATAAAAGCGAGAACGATATCTTAACATCTATACTCTTATACAACAGTAAGACAAACCAATTATTTGAAGGTGCCGCTCCTTCTCTGCCCGATCATTACAATACGGCCGTTAACGGAATTACTGCCGGACCCACCGCTGGTTCCTGCGGCACGGCGGCCTACTTTAAGAAGCAAATAATTGTGGATGATATTGCAACTGATCCCCTCTGGAAAGATTATAAATCGTACGCATTAAGTGAAGATCTCCGCTCCTGCTGGTCGACACCCATATTTAATGCGAATGATGAATTGCTGGGAACATTTGCCGTTTACTATAATGAACCCCGTAAGCCCACTCAAAATGATCTCACTCTTATTGATGAACTCGTGGACGTCACCGGATCTGCCATCGAAGCACGACAAGAGGACTATAAGAAAATGGTTGGATTGTAGGAAATTTTTTTTAGGTTCCTATTTGTAAAGTCCGTTCTGTTCAACAAATTCTATCTTTAGTAAACTACTCATGCCCCAACTCCCATGATGGAACCTTTGTTTGTCAAAAAGGAAAAGATCGCCTCACTGTTGCCGATGAAAGAATGCATTGATGTAATGGAAAAGATGTTCAGGTCACTGGTGTCAGGAGAATGTTTGCAGCCGCTGCGGAATATAATGCGGCTTCCGGATGGCAACGGCGTATTAGGTCTGATGCCCGGGCACGCAGAACAACTTGGCGTAATGGGTGTAAAAGTGATCAGCGTATTTCATGCTAACAGCGAGTCAGGACTCCCCTCCCACCAGGGAGTGGTGATGTTATTTGATGCAAAGAACGGACAACCTCTTATGCTTTTTGATGCATTAGAGATCACTGCGATCAGAACAGCAGCTGCCAGTGCAGTAGCAACGAAATTTTTAGCACAAGAAAAGTCATCGACACTTGCTATCATCGGTTCAGGGGAACAAGCCAAAAGACATCTTGAAGCTATTTCGTTAGTGAGAAAAATAGAACAAGTACATCTTTGGAGTCGTAACGAAAAGAATGCAAAGAATTTTGCCAGTGAATTATCCGGGAAATATAAAGTTCCGATTCAAATAAAGGAAAATGTACAAGATGCGGTGAAGAACGCTGATATTATATGTACTGTTACTGCTTCGAAAGAACCCGTTGTAATGGGAGAATGGATCGGTCCCGGAACTCATATTAATGCTGTTGGCTCCAGTACACCTTTTTCAAGAGAATTAGATACAACTGCTATCCTAAGGTCAAAATTATTTACTGACCGCTATGAGTCGCTTTTCAACGAAGCGGGCGATTTTTTGATCCCCAAAAAGGAAGGTGCTGTTACCGATGACCACGTAAAAGCGGAGATAGGTGAAGTGATATCAGGAACTAAAAAAGGAAGGGAGCATGACGAAGAGATCACCGTTTTCAAATCCCTGGGTATTGCGGCAGAAGATATTTTTTCAGCTTACCACATCTATCGGAAAATGACTGTTTAACAGTTGAACACGGTATTCCTTTTGTATTTTAGCTCCGGTAAATTTTCCCTTATGCCGAAGCTTTACATGTTATTGATCGGGGCTACTCCTCCCGGAAGAAATATTGAACAGCATGATGTTTTCTTTGGAATCGGGGAATCGATCAAAGATCTCATTCCTGCGGTAGAAGCTTTTTGGCCGGGCAATAATAAAATTCATTTCGACGCATGGCGGGAAGTAACCAGTGTGAATGGCTATAAAGTTGAAGTTGTTTCAAAAAATGAAGGTTCAAAGAATAGTCAATTGAAATTATTTTTTATTAATCTTGGTGGTTATAAAGAAAACGAGTTTGAAGAGTTCCATTATAAAATGATAATTGCCGCAGCTGATAAGGCAGAAGCAATAAACATTTCAAAACAAACTGCCTTCTTTCGTCATACGGGCTTTAAAGGAGCGACTTCACATATTGATGATAAATTCGGAATAGACGTAGACGATGTTTATGAAATAAAAGACATACTACCTGCCGCAGCAAAAGAAAAATATAGTTTATTGGTAACTCCTGCTGATTCACCTGCTGAAGATGAAATAAACCTTGGTTATTTCAAATTGAGTACGTTTACATAACAACAGGTGCAGTAATAATATTTTTTTTAATCTTCAGATTGTACGAACTTTTCCTGCCACTTCCCATATAAAAACCTTAAACTTATTTTATGGACCAACCAACGATTCCTATACCCGCGCATGGTAAAAAGATACTTCTCATTTTATGTATCCTGTTTTTCGTAACGACAGAGAGTTGCTATCATTACAGGGTGATTAATACAAGAAACGATCCCGCCACCGAATACCGGGATACAGTGATGCGTTCATATTTGTGGGGATTGGTAAATAAACCGCAAAATTTCCATGTGCCGAATTGTACCGATACATGCTCCGCTCTTGATGAAGTGGTGTATTCAAAAAAATTCGGGCAATCATTTATTACAATCGTCACATTGGGCATTGTATCGCCTGTTGAAATAAAATGGAAATGTCATAAGCCCTGCCAACGGATAAACGAAGGATTATAATTCTTTTACTCTTTTAATCTATATAAATGTCATTGCCTCAAATAAGGCCCACAAACACGACCCAGTGGGTCAACCGCCACGATACCTTTGTACACCCGATCAGCAATTTATTTGACCTGGTGAATGGCAACAGTGGGAATGGTTTCGATGATTATAATGCAATGACGGAGGCGATACAGGCATTTATCGGAAAAGCAATCGCAGAAAATAAAACAATAAGAGCATTGGGTGGAGGGTGGTCTTTCACGAAAGTAGCAACGGCAGACTGGATACTAAACACCAAGATGCTGAATATGCTTTTCCCGATCCGGAATATTCAAAGCTTATCACCGGCCTATCAAAAAACACCTGCCAATCTTCTATTTGCTCAGTGCGGGAATTCCATACAGGAATTGAACAACTGGTTACAACAAAACAGAAGATCATTAAGAACTTCCGGGGCAAGCAATGGGCAAACCATTGTTGGATGTTTTTCAACAGGTACACATGGTTCTGCAATAGATACAGGTTCGGTGCAGGATTTTATTGTCGGCATGCATATTATCACAGGACCGGATGAGCATCTATGGATAGAAAGAGCATCCTACCCTGTTGTGTCCGATTTATTCATACAAAAATTTAAAACCAAACTTGTGGCAGATGATGAACTCTTTAATTCAGCCCTGGTAAGTTTCGGAAGCTTTGGTTTTATTCACGGAGTGATGATCGAAACAGAAGACATTTACCTGCTGGAATGTTACCGAAAAAAAATCCCGATCGATGATTCTTTCAGGCACATCATGGCAACGTTAGATTTTACGACTGCGAATTTTGTACCCAATGGCAATGAACGCCCTTTCCATTTCCAGGCGGTCATCGATCAGTATAATTTGGCCGGAGGCGCATATGCAACTATCATGTATAAACGTCCTTATACTGAAAACTATCAGCCACCCGTTGATGATTTTAATAAAGCGGGTCCCGGCGATGATCTTGCTTCAGTGATTGGTATCATTACGGATATCTTCCCGTCTCTGACACACAAAGTAGTAAGTACACTGGTAAAAAGTTCTTACACTTTATACGAAGGAGACCTGGGAACATCGGGAGAAATTTTTAGAAACAATAATATTCGGGGCAAGTTGCTTAGCACGGCTATTGGTATTCCACTGAATCGTGTATTGGAGGTAAATGACATGCTGATTCAGATGAATGAGACGCACGGACCGCTTTCCGGCATCTTCTCTTATCGCTATGTAAAAAAATCCGGAGCTACACTTGCTTTCACCAAATTTGATCCTACCTGTATACTCGAACTGGATTGTGCAGAATCAAATAGTACAAGAAATTTTTACACGGCGGTGTGGAATGAATTGGAAACAAGAAATATCCCTTACACTTTTCATTGGGGTAAGATACATAACCTGGATGAAGCAAAAACACGAAAAATGTATGGACCTTCTTTTGACAAATGGATTGAGCAAAGAAATAAGATCATGTCACCGGAGACCATGAAGGTATTCAATACGCAATCATTAAAAGATTGTGGGCTTGATGCGATATTACAACCGGCCTGAGCTTTCAATTTTTTATTATGGGTTTTGAGGAGTATTTCTTCAAAATATTTCACCCAATACCGGTTTGCCGATCCTTGATGCACGGGCTACTGAACCATTGAGAAATTGCATGGGTAAATGTAATCTCATTCCCCAGGACATCTCATCGTGCTTTGCACTGGGAAAACATAAATGCAAAAAGTTGTATCCGTATGTCCAGCCACGTGATGCAAGCGCCATGGCCATGGCCATCGTAACTTCATAATTATCGCCGGGCCATCCGCTGTCAAGGTAAAACGCCACATCTTTCTTTGGTTCATTTAATACCCGCTCGATAAGATCATCTTTATGTGCGAAGGTGCTCGACATACATACAGCCACACCAAATACTTTTGGATATTGCCATACCGTGTAGAACGAAACCACGCCTCCCAATGAAGACCCCCAGACTGATCTGAATCGCCGGTTGTCAACGAGGCGTAAAAATTTTTGTGCTTGTGGCACTACCTCTTCTGCCAATGAACGGGCATAGCCTTCATAGCCCGGCGAAGTGTATTCATTCATTCGATCCGCCGAGCGTATGCCAATGATCACTAAGCTCTCTGCCGCACTCATTGATTCCAATTCCCAAATCGTGTCATCTACCTTCCATGTGTGTCCCATAAAGGCTTCATCAGGAAAAAAAAGATTCTGACCATCCTGCATAAATGCGACAGGATACGTCGCCAATGTGTTTTCATCATATCCGGCAGGCAAATAAGCTCTCAAATAATGCGTCCGTCCCAAAATTTCAGATGGAAATTCAAACAATTCCGAAAAGCGTCCCTTATCAGAACCGAAAAAGAATGGATAAGAAATTCGTTTCTCATCTTCTTCCATCAATAAGAGTTTATTGGTTCCCACTGACCAGTGATGTGTGCCATCCTCAGTGACCAGGCATGGTTTGAAATAAAGAAAAGGCTGATGGGCTTCTATCCTGAATACTGAAATGTTACCATCATCACTTACAGAAACAGGTTCTATATCTTTTTCCCAATCATCTTCGGTCCGGAGAATTATCCGTCCTTTGCCGGCAGGATAAGCAACTCTTAATTTTCTTTTTAATCCCGAAGAAGTTTTATAAAGCTTCTCCTTCTTATCAGTTCTTTCCTTTTTTGATTTTCCCATGATCCTTAAATTATTTCAAATACATGATAACTCCATCCCGGTATATCAAGATAAAGTCCTCTTGCCAGTAAATCATTCCCTTGCCTTTCATAACTCGCTTCGCTCAGCAGGTCATTAAGTTTCCATTGCTTATCTGAAAGTTCAGGAAATGGAAGACGAACATAACATTGGCCATATTGCGATGAATAATTTACGCAAATCAATGCCCGCTTGCCGCCAATCCCTTCCCATCCAAAAGCAATAAACGAATCTGAACTGGTATTGCCTTCCCATGCTGCCACACATTCAAGCAGGCGCCAGTTGCCATTTCTGAAAATGTTATTTTTAAGAGTGATTAGAAGTTTCTCATAAAATTTCTGAAGACCGAAATCGATTGGTTCTTGTGGCGCACGAACCAAATGCGGAGAAATGCGTTTTTTTCTCCCGGTAAATTGTCCCTGGTGAAAAAATCGTAAACCGGGAGATAAGAATGTGATCACCGCTGCTGCCTCATGAG
>DASVAM010000496.1:0-9302 GCA_036376375.1 Chitinophagaceae bacterium | reverse complement strand
TATTCATAATGATGGCATTCAAAGTTGCCAGTTGGTGCTAGGTGTCACAAATTTTAAAAAAGGGAGTATTTGGAACACGATGCCGCCACATTTGCATGACAGGAGAATGGAATCATATTTCTATTTCGATCTGCCGGAAGGACAACGCATCATCCACTTCATGGGTCAACCGCAGGAGACAAGACATATTTTTTTAAATAACGAAGAAGCTGTTCTTTCTCCGGCCTGGAGCATTCATTGTGGGGCTGCCACTGCATCTTATTCTTTTATTTGGGCAATGGCCGGCGAGAATAAAGTATTTACAGATATGGACCCTGTGCCAATACAAACTCTGCAATAGGGATAGCCCCGACAGTTGAAAAATATTACCCCGCTTCTTATTCTTTCATGCTATTATTTTTGAGGAACCGGTCATACTGTTCCTTAAACTCTTCATATTTGTATTTGCCATCCACCTGTTTCTCCTTTCTGTTTGTAGCTTCATCTACAAGCTTAAAATAAGCCTGTGGAAACTCATCCGAATAAATTCCGGGGATTAAACCAGCTTTGTTAAAGCCAACATAAAGAGAGAATAATAAAAAAAGAGATACAATGATTATCGAATGATCTTTAAAATAAGTAACCATCCTGATAGACGAAATTTGCTGACCTTCCACCAGGAAATCCTTTTTAATAAGTGCGGTAATGATAAAGACCAGAAACAAGACAAAGGCAATAATCCCAATGACCTGTGAAGATTTTTGTGCAAACGGAACAATAACCAATGAAACAAGGAACAAAATAATACTCAGATGAAATAAAACTATAAGCATTGCCATAGTTCCGTTCTTTGGCTTCATATCCCGGTAACGAGAGATCATTTTGCCTGTGTAGATCAGCACCAGTACTCCGCCAGCCGCTGCAAACAACCATTCAACAAAAGAGAAATAAATATAAAAGACCCTGCATGCAAATATGAATGAAAGTAACAGAAGACAAATTAGTTCTATCAATCTGTAAATATCCTTTTTGCCCTTCTCCTGTAACACTGTTATGAGCTCAATCAGGAAAAGCAATCCAAATACAAACGCTACCCCTCCCATGATCTTCAATCCATAACTATTTTGTGCCATCGAAGCAAAGGCACCCATGACGAGCAGTATGAAAAGTAAATAATATATCGGGTTATATTTTTTCATTAATTGGGAACAAAATATATGTAATTAAAATCATGCGTGATCCATTCATCCATAGGGGTCCATTTCTCCCGGCCTTCATCCTTCTCCTTTTTACGGCACGCCTGCCATTCAATAAAACTCCGGGCTATTAATTCTTCTGTTTCTGTCAACGTAGACGGTATTGCTTTATCAGCCATGTAAAAATTACCCTCTTCTGCAATACCATACACCCTGTTGATCACGGCATTAAATTTATTCTGTTCAATAATATCCGCCAGTAGTTTATCAGATAAAGCATTCAGTTGCCTGCCACCAATGCGTGACATCAGTAATATCCAATTGTATCTATGATCGATTGCCTGGTTATTAAAATTAAACAGCGAAAAATCTATATCCCGTGATTTGGAAAAAACAGAATCAAGGTATACAAAGGCTTTCGGGTCGGCCTGCTTCAAATAAATTTTTTCCGCCATAAAAATATAGGCGAATGCTTTTTCATTATCTTTTTCAAATTTTTCCGTTAACCCGACCGCCTCCTTATTTTTTCCAGCCAGTGCGAGGTTGACACAGAGATCTTTTAGCTGGTTCAGAAAGAATGTTTTTTCCAGGTATTCATATTTATCCCGAGATGCAGCAAAATTATTTTTATCAAAAAGCTGATAATAACTCATTCCCGCTTCTACGTCGCTTCTTCCAAAAGCTCTGTTGGCTAAAATGAGACAAATAAGATTTTTATCAAGACTTTTTCCCCCGGGATGTGTTCCAGCTAAACTCAGTATTCGTGTCAGCGTTTCATCTCCTAACGGATAATTATTATCATATGCACCGCTACTGACGAATGGTTTAACTTCATTTGCCTTCGCTATCCAGAAATTAATTAACCCAATCTCCTCCGGAGTTGCATATAATTCTTCAAACAGGTTATTCTTATTAATAAAATTGAAGAAAAGATCGGTATGATATGTCCAGCTAAACCATCCATCCATATAATCCGGATAAATAAACATTTGCTTGCGCTTGTATCGCTGATTACGTATTCCATCACCATAGTAAGGCACTGTAACCCCCACAGTAGCTTCGAGCGAATCTTTGCTGACCAGCCTGTAATGATCAACTGCCTGCTGAAGAAGTCCATTTAAATAACCCTCATCAGGTGGCAGGCCCCGGTCATATTGATATTTGCTGGTAAACATTGCTCGTCGCTTTTTATTCATTGCCAACAAATAATTTCTCTCCGAAGGGTCTTTTAATGCTGATATTAATTTATCATAATCATCGGCCAGCGCATTGAATACATCCCTGCTGGCAAGACAAAGGTTTGGGAAAAAATATCCTTTAAAGGAACGCAGGATATCTTTGTCAATATTTACCCTGTATAAATAACTTATATACCCGGACCGAATGACTGCATTGCGGTAAATCGTCAAAGGATTATCCGATACATAATTTGCGCCCAGCCATTTTATGATGCTGTCCTTTTTTTCACGATAACCAAACTGGTAAAGTATTCCCAGTATGTTATTATAATTATTAAAAAGACTCCCGGTAAAATAATCATTTTGCCCGGATTGTTTGATCCCTTCAAAACATTGAATCACTTTATCCGTATTACCGAGTGCCGCGTATAAAGACGCAAACGTATGATAGCCGCCATTAAAATCGTTAGGACTGCGACCATTGATCTCATATGTTCCCTTCGAATAGTATGTATTAAACACCTTTTGTCCCGCTGCTTCATCAAATGGCGAGAAAAGAGTCAGTAACATATTTATTTTTTCATCATTAACTTGTCCAAACGTAAGCCATTGTTGAATTCCATAATTTATCTCAGGTGGCACGTTGCCCTGGTACAAGCCCTTATCCTTAAAGAATACCAGTACAGTTTTATATCCTTCATCAACAATATTCTGTAAAATATTTTTGGTGGAGTCGGAAGGGTTATAATAATTATCATAAGCCAGCAAGGAACTGAACTTGTTTATCTCAGTCATTAAAAATGGATAATCTGTTCTTTTGCCAATCAATTCTTTGAACCCTGTTTGAACAAGATTTATTAACTCAACTTTTTCAGGACTGGTATCATGCTTATCTAATAATAATAATCGCTTATAAGTTTCATTTGCCAGGCCCACTCTTGCTTTTACATCCAGCTTTGATAAATACGTTAACATTGATCCAGGCTGATATCGATCTGCAATTAAAAGCGGGATAGATTTAATACCGCCACCAACCTCATTGCTTTCCATCAGGCTTAAATTCTTTGCTCTTACTTTCTCAATTACCCTGATGTTTTGTTTTTGCTCTGCATCATACCAGTAAAATCCGCTAAGTATAAGCATCGCAACAATGGCTACCACAACAGCGATACGCTGTGGGCCGTATTTCATAAAAGCTCTTGTTATGGCTACTTTCCGGGCACTGCGTTTTATAAATTCACGGACATCAGCAAGTATATTTTCGGCATCCGTATTTGCTTTTGATTGATCTTCCGAAACTTCAGAATAACGTTTAATCCAGCCTGTATTGGGCTTACATTTATTATACCAGCTTTCAAAATAAGTGAGCGGCCCAATCGGCAATAAAAAGTCATTACTCTTTCTACTCTTCTTCCAACGATCCAATTGCTTCTTAAAATCAAGATAGGTGGAATAGAATTCAAATTCCTGATTGGCCCACGAATTCAGTTTAGTCCAGTTACGTATCAAACTTTCATGTGTAATATCCAGTACTGTATGTAGAGAAATATCATGGCAAGCAGGGTCTTCTGTTATGAAGGGCCGGATAAATGAGTTCCCATCCACCCGATAAATCCTCAAAACATCACTAACTACTTCAGGAGTAATAGCCGGTGAATTAATAATACCCGTGATCTCACCAAGCGACATGCGGTTACGTACAGCACGGCTATTATCAATTTTGGTCAGGCAGCTAAATGTAAGTGCAATGATTCGTTTGGCTTGTTGTTGGGTGATGGGATGTTGCGGATTTCTTGAATTATAGTACTCCCACGCATTTTCATACAGACTGCTGGCATGAATTTCAATAACTTTATTTAAACCCGTTTCCTGGAAATATTTCTGTTGAACTGGAGGTAATTCATCAAACCATTTTTTGAATTTGGGCTGTTCTTCATCAGGCAGGTCGCTGGCTGGCATACCGCCTACCTTGGCATAATGGACCAGGTCCATTTCTGATCGTCCCCGATCAGCAGCCAACCATATCTGGCTAAGTGCATGCTGAAGAATCGGTAACTGATCTACCCCATCGGCAATATCATACACCAATCTTTCAATCAATCGTTGTGAGATACGATTGCCACTTAAGATAGCCGGTTCTTCAATTACCTGCTTCAGGTCCTTGCGCTTTAGGCGGGGAACAAAAAACTGTGAGAATCCAATATATTCAGGCAGGCCACGAAATGCAGAACATTGCCCGATATAATCGGAACGCATGGTACAGATGATATATACCGGTAAATTTTTCTTGATAGCGATACGGGCAGTTTCCAGTACCAGGTTCACCACAACCTGCGAATCCTGTGAGGGAGCTTCGTTATAAAAATTTTCAGGGTTGGTAAAAAATTCTTCAAACTGATCAACGAGGATCATCAGGTTGGCTGCATTTCTCTTTTTATCTTTTTTATTCTGCTCACTCAATTGATTCCACTGATCATCTGTCTCGTCGATATAAAAATCAGAATTTGTATAGAGATCAATTAGAGAAGAATAACCTCGCCTCAATTCAGTTTCAATTGTGGAAGGTTTACTTTCAAAAGTCTGTGCCAACGCTGCGGCCATATTGCTAACCGGGCTTCTCTCCGGACGGAAATCGGCCACTACCCAATTTGTATATTTAGCCTTAAAAAATCCTGCCCTTGCATTTGGAATAAGACCAGCATAGATCAGGGATGACTTACCTTCACCCGATGCACCTGTTAACATCAAAAATTTGTTCTGCTCCAACAGTGCTGTGATCTGGTCTACCTGTAGATCACGCCCTTTGAAATAAAGGCTTTCCTCTTCAGTAAAAGACCTGAGACCAGTATAAGGACATATAACTTGTTGGTCGATCATTTATTAATTTTCGTTTACATAAGGAAGAAACATTCGGACAAAAATGAGTTCGTTATCCTTGTACTTATTCCATTCTTTCTTTTTGGTTTGTGATAAATTGAATCCATCGGTAATATTGACCAGGAAAAACGAAAGATCGGCTGATGAAATAAGACCGGGAATTTGTTGCTGAGCTTTAAACAAACTGCCCTTCTTTGCAAAAGCCCTGCTAAACCGTGCGATCGCGTCAAACTTACTAAAGGAATTTTTTATCGTACGATACGCCTCACCTGAATTCTTATCAGGGTCCAGGTACATCAGCGCAATTGCTACCTGGTGACGGTTAGGCTGAAAAACCGCCGGGTTATCAAGCCTGTTCATTTCTACCCGTGCGGAATCAAGTAAACGTTGAGCCGCCGCTGGCATCTGGTGATTTAACGATATCAACTGGCTTGCATATCCATAAAGTGAAGATCTGTTAACTCCCTTTTTAAACACATTGATCAGCTTATAAGCCTGATCGAATTGACCATTCACTGTTAAATTGGCGACCGCTTTTCCCACTAATTCAAAAGAATAACTATTTACGAATTCAAAGTTCTTATACTGAAATGCATTCAATAATTTATCAGGCTGGATCTTTTTAAGATAAGAAATGGCTGTTTCCGTCTCTTTCAATTCAAAGGCCTGGTCACCAAGATGCAGATAAAGAATATTCAGATCAGCCTTCAGATAGGCACTTCGCTCTTCCAATTTCGAAGCAAGTCGTTTCAACTTTACATACGGCACCCTGTCCAGTAGAGAAAAATCACGGGAGCTTGTTGCCATCTGGTAATCACGCAACCAATTTTCAAAAATTTTAAGATCATCATTACGATTGTAAAGAGAATCAAATAAATTTTTGTCCAACAGGTAATCAATAAAAGAAATGGAATACGAAAATGCTGCAAGTCCCCTCGGTTCAAATGGATGAAATGCAACCCTGTAATCCGGATACAAGAAAAGAAACCTCCGCGGCACAGTGATTATGTCAGAAGCTGAAGTACCTACAATTGTAACAGTCTGTCCCAAATATTCGTTTGATACCTGCTGATAGGAGTTTATTGCTTCCCGATAAGGCTCTTCGGCGTTTGTTTCCACTTCACCCCTGATCTCTCTCCGGTAGGCATCCATAATGGCTTCATTCTTGAGAAAGATAGCCGTGTTAAAATTCCGTTCGTCCTTGTCCCTGATCTTTAAAACTTCTTCCCTGAGTTTTGTGAAAAAGAAAGATAACATCTGGTCACTGGAATACTTCAAATTCAGGTTTGAAAATTGTTGTCCCCCACCCCCGCCATAGAAGTTTGTATGTGATGTTACGTTAACATCAATTAATACCCGTGAAACTAACCGGTTATAAAATTCGACACTACCCATATTCTTTCGCCTGCAATACTCCTGTACAAATTCATCGAGTTGATCAGTCGTTCCATAGATATAAAACACCGCCGCAATATTTGACGCATTTTCAACATGGTTCGTATAATCGTTTTGATTAAAATTCGCCTGGTACCGCAAAAGGGTATCCATGCATTTCAAAACTTTGTCAACGTTTCCTGCAGCCGCATATAGATATGCAAGATCCTGGTAAAGACCGTTAAATCTCGGACCATAGTTATTTTGACCGCGTAGCAATATTTTGTCACGTTGATAATTTTTTTCGACCCACACAGTTCTTGGTTCATTTTCAAATGGAGATAATATTTTCAGCAAATGACCGATCTCGTCAGATGAGAATATTCTTTGATTAATAGCTGCATCGAGTACAAGACTCAGGTTTTGTATATCGTCAAAATCATCCGGTTGCTCCGTTAAAATATGATGAGCCCATCGTGCAGAGCGTTTAGCGTTCTGTTTGACGATAGAATTTATCTTTTCATCATGACTTAGGAAAAAAGCAAGCCCGGCCGTTACCGAAAGATCGTGAATCATTTTTAATCCCCTCGATAGCTCTTTCGTATTAGTCGGAATCGGAAATTTTTCAAGCAAGCTGTCAGCCATGGTCAGGCTTTGCAAAATTTCATTCCTGGGTTCATATCGCCCCTGCATCACTAATTGAGAAGCAATACCAGTTGCAATTTTAATTTTCTGCGCTGGTTCATTTATTGCATTTATGACATCTCTTATTGTTAAATTACCGAGAATGAGTTGTTCGTTGATAATGGGAACCGGGAATTCCGGGCTGAGTTTTAGTTCAGCGGCAAGCTTCATTGTCTCTGTCCTGAGAGACTTCAGTACAGCATCATTTTGCTTTTTTAAGTAATCCCTGACAGCAAACGAACTAAGCATAACAACAGCGATCGCTGCTAAGACAGCAACAATGCGTTTGGGTCCATAGCGCATTATTGTGCGGGTCACGACATATTTTTTTGCACTTCTTGATAAAAACTCCTGTGCATTACTTAGCACCAGCCTGGCACTTGATAATTTCTTATCCTCTTCTGTATCTTCCGGCAGATAACGGGCGATCCAATGTGCATTCGGCTTAGAAGTGTTGAACCAATTTTCAAAATAGGTAAGTTGCCCGATCGATAATAAGAAACTATTTGACTTACCACTTTCTACCCATCGATTTAATTGTTGTTCAAAGTCAAGTGAAATAGTGTAGTTATCAAACTCCTCTTTAGCCCATTGTTCGAGGAATTCCCAATTACGGATCAGGCTCTCATGCGTAATATCCAACACATCGTTTTCATGAAGATTATGACTTTCCGGATCATCTGTAATAAAAGGCCTTATAAATGTATTACCCGGCTCTCTGAATATGTTCAGGATTGTGCCCACTTCATGGATCCCAAATCCTGGTTTACCGATAATATCAGTGATCTCCTTTAGCGTCATCCGATTCCGGACAGCACGGCTTTGGTCAATTTTTGTCAAACAGGTAAAAGCAGTTCTTATGATGGCCTTTGTATCTTCTTCGGAAATGTTCCTGCCGCTCTTTTGTGCGAAATATTCATTCGCCTGTTCATAAAGTTTATTTGTATGCGTATCAAGGACATTCTGCAAATTCGGTTCGTGATAACATGCTTTGATATCCGCAGGCAATTCTTCAAACCATTTATTAAACGTGTCAATACGTTCATCCGGTAATTCATTTACCGGCATTCCACCTACCATAGCATAATGGATAAGGTCCATTTCTTCTTTCCCATTATCTGCAGCATGCCAGATCTGGTTAAGTGCATGTTGAAGAATTGGTAGCTGATCAACACCTTCGGTTAAATCATGGATCAGTCTTTCAGTTAATCTTCTTGTGATTCGATTACCGCTTAAGACAGCCGGCTCTTCAATTACCTGTTGTAATTGTGTGCGGTTTAATCTTGGGACAAAAAATTGTGAGAAACCGATGTATTCGGGCAAGCCGCGAAAAGCGGCACATTGACCGATGTAATCGGATCGCATGGTGAATACAATATAGACAGGCAAGTCCTCTTCCAATGCAATACGCGCAGTTTCCAATAATAAATTAAGTACAAGGTTTGCATCTGTTGATGGAACACCTTTGTGATAATTTTCCGGGTTGGTGAAGAATTCTTCGAATTGATCGACCAGTATAATAAGATTAGCCGCTTCTCTTTTCAACGCTGCTTTACCAGCATCGTTAGCCGATTGCCAGCTTATCGACTCAGTATCGATATGTCTTTTTGAATTTTTATAAAGGTCAACAATTGCTGAAAAACCATGACTCAATTCTGATTGCACGGAATATGGATTGGCAATATCCAATTGTTTTGCAATTGATTTACACAAATTATAAAACGGTGTACGTTCTGGTCTGAAATCTGCTACACACCAATTTGTATATTTTGATTTTAAAAAACCAGCTCTTGCATTAGGGATAATACCGGCATAGATCAACGAAGACTTTCCATCACCTGATGCACCTGTGAGCATTAAGAATTTATTCTTCTGTAATTGCTCAGTAGCCTGGTTAATATCGTCCTCTCTCCCTTTGAAATAAAGTGACTCCTCTTCTGTAAAGGATCGTAAACCCGTATAAGGACAAATTTGATCTTCTTCGAACATGGTGGCCTCTTAATCTTGATTAATA
>DASVAM010000491.1:0-6719 GCA_036376375.1 Chitinophagaceae bacterium | reverse complement strand
TCCTCGAGAGGACAAGATGCTGTTCAACTGAAACCCTTTAAGGTTGATCTGAGCATTGGTTATGCCATCCCCGGCGGGGAAGGTACCAAAGGTGGGGTTTTATTCGCCTTAGAGCCAAAATACGCCGTTATTCCAAATCTTTCAGTTGGGTTACGCATGGAAGCTGCTATTATTGCGCAGTTCAGTGGTTATGATGAAAACGGGGAGGTAATGGACACAAAAGTTAAAGCAGCAGGTTCTTATTTAGCTACGGGTGATTATTATTTCACCAATAATTATGGATTCCGTCCATTCGCTGGTGCCGGTGCAGGGATTTATTCAGTCGCAGCTATGGAAGTAAATTCAGACAACGGTAAGGTTTCCGGGGGATCTAAATTCGGTCAAATGATAAGAGCTGGAGTGGAAACAGGCCATTTCCGCATAGGTCTTGAATATAATATCGTACCAAAAACAACTTATGAAGGTTATAATGCAGATGGTGACTATGTAACCGGTTTAAGTTCGAGTAACAATTACGTGGGAATTAAGGTTGGTGTTTGCTTTGGCGGCGGTCGCAAATAATTATTCAAAAATCTGATTAATAAAAAGAGGTTGCCAAAGCGACCTCTTTGTTTTTTAATTATAAATGTGACAGAGTTTTACAGGGCTTGCTTACTTTTATCAAAATTTCGCTCCATTGAAATCAATTCTTACAGAACCTCAATTAGAGATCACAATCAAACGACTGGCGCACCAGGTATTGGAAAATCATGTCGAACTAAAAAATACTGTCTTTATCGGACTTCAGCCGCGTGGCATTTATTTATCGGACAGGATCGTGGAGGAAATAAAAAAGGAAACATCTTCAGATACGATCCAATATGGTAAACTTGATATCACCTTTTATCGCGACGATGTTCGCAATGAACTTCATATCGCCAACAGGACTGATATTCCCTTTTCAATTGAAGGAAGGCACGTGGTTTTGATCGATGATGTACTTTATACGGGAAGGACGATTCGGGCAGCACTGGATGCTTTGCTTGCTTTTGGTCGTCCCGGGAAAGTTGAACTCTGTGTTCTGATCGATCGTCGCTTCAGCCGGCAACTGCCCATTCAACCAGACTATATTGGCAAATCAATTGATGCGATCGTCTCGCAAAAAGTAAAAGTGTGTTGGAAAAACAAAGATGGAAAGGATGAAGTGATTTTGCTCGATGATTAAGGAGGACACTTTTTGTATTTGTAATCTAAGTTTAATTGGTCCAACTTATCCACAATAAATGCACAAAAGATAATGCAACCGGTTGCATAAATTACAAAGAATGGTTGCATAAAAGGAATAGGCAACAGACAAGGTACCGCATAGTCTTTTTGAAAAGCTAACCTTTGAGGACGTGTTAAGAAATAAACTAATCAATCCTTTATTTGCATGCTCGAAAGTCAATTTGGGAAAAGGTTTCGTCAAATAATGGTATTTTTATTTTATTGTAATTCTCCTTCTCGGTTATTAAGCATTGCAATAAAGCAACACGCATTTTTTACGAATAGTTGAGGATTATGCAAACAATGTTTGATCCAGCGTAAATGCTGGTTTACAAACAGTTGTTTGTTAGAAGCAATCATGCAACCGATTGCATTAAAATGAAAAATTCTTATATTCGGATTGAATTCTTCTAACCAATTTCAAAAAACTGCTTGTATTATGAAACAAAAAACCCGACTGCTTGTCGTCTTGACAAGACATGCTATCCTTCCTCTATTTTTCCTTTTATCAATTCTTAACTCGTATGCGCAAAAAACGATTACAGGGACAGTTATCGGGCCGGATAAAAGGCCGGTTGTTGGCGCTTCTGTTGTTGTAAAAGGAACAAGCACCGGAACCACTACCAACGATCAGGGAGTATTTACTATAGCTCTTCCCGCAAATCGTGATGTGCTTATTATTACTTATGTTGAATATGAAGTGAATGAAGTGACCGTCACGGGTAACACAGTGGAAGTGACCATGAGGGAACGAGACGTCACCCAAAATGAAGTAGTTGTCGTCGGCTATGGAACTCAACGACGCACCAATGTTACGGGAGCGGTATCAAGCGTAAATAACAAAACTTTGAATGAATATCCGGTTCTAAGTGTTGCGCAGGCATTACAGGGTCGCGTTGCGGGTGTCACAGTGACCAACAACGGTAGCCCGGGCACTGACGCGATCGTTCGGATCAGGGGTATCAGCTCCATTAGTTTTGCCTCAGATCCATTGTATGTCGTGGATGGGTTTCCAACCGGTAACCTGGCTTCCATTGATACCAGGGACATTGAGACGGTTGACGTTTTGAAAGATGCTTCGGCAGCTGCCATCTATGGTTCAAGAGCTACCAGCGGCGTGATTATGATCACAACTAAGAAAGGCAGAAGAGCAAATAAGTTCAATATAACACTTGATTCCTATTACGGCGGTTCGGAAGTGACAGAGAGACTGGACTTATTAAATACAGAACAATTTAAGCAATATGCGATCGCTTACAGAGGCAGCCAGGTTCCAAGACTTTTACCGCCTTCGCTTAATGAGCCAATTTATCCCGGGGCCACTCAAACTTATGGCCAAACAAATACAAACTGGCAGGATGAATATTTCCAAAAAGGAAATATGACGCAGACCCACATCGGAATGAGTGGCGGAAACGAAATATCACGCTTTTATGCCTCCGCCGGATTCCTGGATCAGGAGGGAACTACTCCGAGTGTAGATTTTCGTCGGTATAATTTCCGGATCAATTCAGATCATGTGATCAGCAAAGTATTCACTTTTGGCGAGAACTTATATGTCGCTTCAGGATCGCAGGGTTATGATGCTAATGAAACCGGATCCAGAACTAATTTGGTAAATGTAGTCAGAATCATGCCGCATATGCCAGTTTATGATCCCACATCGAATGGTGGATACAGAGGCGTGGATGCAACAAAAGATGGTGGTGATCCTACAAATCCTGTAGAAGATGCAGAACTGAAAAACCCTGCTAAACGGTCATTAGTAAAGGTCCTTGGAACGGCTTTCCTGGAAGTGAATTTTACAAAATGGCTGAAATTCCGCTCAACTTTTGGGATAGACTATGCCAATAATCTGGACTATCGTTTTCAACCAATTTTCAATGATAATGGAGCAATAGCCGGATCCAGTGCCACGCAGGCTACGATTACGAATAACCGCAACATTTCTACAGTAAAATTATTCACTGAACAACTTACATTCGACAAAACCTTTGGGGATCACCATATAAATGCGGTTGCTGTTTATGAGCTGCAGGAGCAAGATATAAAACAGGAAAATGCAAGCGGAAATCAGCCATCGAATGACCTCAGAACATTAAACAATGCTACGAACCCATCTGCGCAAACTCTTGTTTTTGAAAATGCCATCATATCATATGTTGGCCGCGTCGGTTATGATTATAAAGGCAAATATTTATTAAGCGCTGCCATGCGTCGTGATGGCCTTTCTGTATGGGCACCGGGTAAGAAATGGGCAAATTTCCCATCAGCATCTATTGGATGGCGAATTGACCAGGAGGATTTCATGGCAAACATGAGTAAGATATCCGAATTAAAACTGCGGGTCGGTTATGGTATTACCGGTTTGAATGGGACAGTTCTCGGATCCACTCCATGGCAAGTAGGGGTAAGCGGTAATAGCGCCTATTATCCATTTAATAATAATATAACCGGAGGCCCCGCTTCCTCGATTCAAAGTTTAGGAAACCAGGACCTGGAATGGGAGAAAACAAAACAATTTAATATAGGAGTAGACCTGGGATTATTAAGAAACAAGATCACGTTAACTGCGGAGTATTATCAGCGTAAAACTGATAATTTGATCTTAGGTGTACCGCTTCCTCCTACAATGGGATTCATTAATACCTCTGTTAATCAAAACGTCGCCGCAATGGAAAACAGTGGTTTTGAACTTCAATTAGGATACAACGACAGGGACGGGGATCTTAAATGGAATGCCAGCGTCAATCTTAGCTTTGTTACCAATGAAGTGACAAGGTTGGCGGAGGGCGTTACAAATATTGAAAGAGGAGGTGACCAGGATTTTGGAACATACAATATCACAAATACCGCCGTAGGTCAATCTGTTCAATCATATTATGGCTGGGAAGTAGTTGGTATTTTTCAATCAATGGCTGAGGTTAACTCTTCGGCAGCGCAAGTTAATCCATCAGGTACGGCTCCTTATGATCCAACAAAACATACTTCCCCCGGGGATATCAGGTTCAAAGATCAAAATAAAGATGGTGTAATTGATTTGAAGGATCGTGTGTTCCTGGGCAGTTATATTCCTGATGTATCCTATGCATTTAACGCCGGAGTCAATTATAAGAACTTTGATCTTTCTGTTTTCTTCCAGGGAGTACAGGGCAACGAGATTTTTAACGCCGGTCGTGTTATCACGGAAGGAATGGTTCGGTTTTTCAATGCAGGTACACAGGTTTTGAATGCGTGGACACCCACTAACACAAACACAAATATTCCACGTGCTGTTTCATCCGATCCAAATCAAAATGCCCGTCCTTCTGACCGATTTCTTGAAGATGGTTCCTATCTGCGCCTCAAGAATATCGCTCTTGGTTATAACATTGCCGGGAATTCTTTGGAATCCTTAACCAAAGGAGTTGTAAAGAATTTGCGTATTTATGTTTCGGCCCAGAACATCCTGACATTTACAAATTATAGCGGATATGATCCGGAAGTTGGTAACAGAACACCCAATAACTCATTGACAAACGGCATCGATTATTTTAGTTATCCTCAGCCAAAATCTTTCCAGGTCGGCATCCAGGCTGGGTTTTAATAACCAAATCTAATCAATTCTAAAATCTAGAAATATGAAATTAAGTACAAATAAAATGGTCATTGCAATTTTGCTGGCACTTTCCAGCATCATTGCCTGCACCGACAAGTTGGATGTAATGGATCAAAATAATCCAACCACAGAAAGCTACTTTAAGACAGCACTTGAAATGCAAAATGGTGTAAATGCCATTTATTCCTCGTTGCGTTCGGCACAGCTTGTTGGCCGGGAATGGTTTTTTACACATGACATGCGCGGTGGTGAATGTGCCTCCGGGGGAGCTCAGTTGGAAGCTCCGAGAGCAGAGTTGCTGAAGCAACCTTCACCGGCGCCATCCAATTCAGTAATGTCGGACGTGTGGAGCGGTTCCTACCGAATGATCAACAGAGCAAACCTGGTTCTTTCTAAGGCGCCGGGAGTTACCGATAATACAGCGCTAAGGGATCGTTTGGTCGGAGAGGCCAAGTTTCTGCGGGCCTGGGCCTATTTTGAGCTCGTATCACAGTGGGGTGATGTTCCTCTTTATACTGATCCAATTACCTCTTCTGTGGAATTTAAAGCGAAGTCGCCTGCCGCTGACATTTACACATTGATCATAAATGACCTCACCGACGCCGTTGTAAAACTACCTGCATCCTATGGATCCTCAGACAATGGAAGGGCCACAAAAGGGGCAGCGAATACTTTACTGGGCAAAGTGCAGATGCAAAAAGGTGATTACGCTGCTGCGAAAGCCGCGTTGCTCCAGGTATATGGTAAATATTCGTTGGTGAATTTTTTGTGGAATTTTGATGGTGATATAAAGAGCGACAATGGTACACTTATCACAGCAGGTCATGAATTTAATGCTGAATCAATCTTTGAAGTGGTATTTGTTGATAAAGGGGATAATAACTTCAATTGGGGTTACAATGGTGAGGGTTCCACGAGTCCGATGAGTGGTGTGCGCAACCAGGAGTATGGGATAACATGGGGCAATGTGATTCCTTCTGACCGTCTTTTAAACGAATTCGAAGCGGGCGATCCGAGGTATGGTATGACGATTTACGAAGAGGGTGATCAAATCCTCACCGCTCCGGGTGCGGTTGATAATATCGATAACTTGCCACCGCCGGTAACGCTTACCCCAGCGATGATGAATATAGCAGCAAGCACAAAAGGAGGAGTCACCAAGAAAAGATTTTTCCGGAAGTATAATATCTATGAATATGTAAGATCTGGTTTTCATCCTGGTGGAGTGAACCAGCGTATGTATCGTTATGCTGATGTATTGCTTATGTTAGCCGAGTGCGAAGCAGAAGCAGGAACCCCGGCACAGGCTGCAAGTTATATTAATGAAGTACGCAGTCGTCCCGGTGTCGCAATGCCCCCGGTGACATTAACCACAAAGAATGCCGCCTTATTAGCGGTGATGCATGAAAGAGCTGTAGAATTGTGCGCCGAAGAGGTTGCCAGCATTGATATTTTACGCTGGAGGAAAAAGGGATACTATCCTTCCATTACAACTGATCCGGTACCCGGTCAGGTTAGCCTATTTCCTATACCTGCCGCTGAAATTTCTGCAAATCCATTAGTAAGATAGATTCATTCAATATTTTTTAAATAGAGGCTTATCAATAGCCTCTATTTTTTTGTCAAATCGCAAAGTCACTATATATGAAGACTGGTCAACTTAATATTTTTAACTTGCCAATGCATGGATAAGAAAGCTATTTATTTTACTTCTTTTATACTGATTACGGTAGTCGTTTCTTTTGTTTCATGTGTCAATAAAGGGGAAAGCCATTTATTCACACAATTGCCGTCCAATGAATCTGGCATTTCTTTTAATAATGAAATTGAGGACAATGATTCTACAAAATCAATTATAAACGAATTTGGATTCATG
>DASVAM010000486.1:0-3590 GCA_036376375.1 Chitinophagaceae bacterium | reverse complement strand
TCACGACCCGGAAAATGATTTTGCAGTTCTGTTTATTGAAACAAGCGGATGCCTGCCAATGTGTGGGCATGGAACGATAGGAACGATCACAATTGCAATCGAAGAAGGAATGATAACGCCAAAAACTCCTGGTAAGATCAGGATGGAGGCGCCTGCAGGTTTGGTGAATATTCAATATTCAATGCTCAATGATCAATGTTCAAGTGTGAAACTAACGAATGTTCCGGCATATTTAGATAAAGAAGGGATCACGGCAGAATGTCCGGAGCTTGGCGAGCTGGTGATCGATGTTTCTTATGGAGGAAATTTTTACGCGATCGTTGATGTGCAAAAGAATTTCAAAGGACTTGAGTATTACCCGGCTGATAAATTGATTGCGTGGGCAAGGGAGTTGAGAAAAAATATCAATGCAAAATATGAATTTGTGCATCCGGAAGATCCAACGATCAATGGATGTTCTCATATCCTTTGGACGGGCGCTGTGCTTGATAAAACTTCAACGGCACGTAATGCGGTGTTTTATGGAGACAAGGCCATTGATCGTAGTCCCTGCGGGACAGGAACGAGTGCAAGGATGGCACAATGGTATACAAAAGGAAAATTGAAAAAAGGCGATGTATTTGTTCATGAAAGTATAATTGGCAGTAAATTCAACGGTACAATTGAAGAAAAGCTGACGGTGAATGGAAAACCGGCAATTCGTCCGGGTATTGAAGGCTGGGCAAAAATCTATGGATACAATACCATTTCGATCGACAAAGATGATGATCCGTATGCGTATGGATTCCAGGTGGTGTAAGCCCATCCCGACCATCCCAAAGGGAAGGCCACCATCGCTGCTGGCGAGTTTATTAATACATTTATAAAATTCGATGAAACAGTATTTGATCATAGCACATGACGGAAAAGACGATGGCGCTTTGGACCGAAGGAAGAATGTCAGACCCAATCATCTTGCGGGTGCAAAGAAACTTAAAGACAAGGGCAACTTTGTTATCGGTGGAGCGATGCTCGACGAGGAGAATAATATGCGGGGGTCAATTATGATCGTTCAATTTGAATCGCAGGAAGACTTTAAAAAATGGTACGATAATGAACCTTACCTTACCGGTGGAGTTTGGAAAGAGATCGAGGTGAAGCCGTTCAGAGTGGCGGAAGTGTAGTCGTAAATGGTCAATTGTCAATGGTGATTATGACTTGCTCCGGGCTTTAGCCCGGAGATAAAAGATGAATAGAATTGTTGTCGTACACCCCGATAGATATCGGGAGAATGACATGACGAAAGTTTAATAGCATTACTAAAGCTGACCACATGAAAAAAATATTTTTCGTTTTTATTGCAGGCATTATAACGGTTAAAGGTTATTCACAAAGTAAATTACAAAAGATAGAGCCTGTAAGTTTTTCGCAGGTAAATATTACGGATGAATTCTGGAAACCCAAGATCGATAAAGTGGCGACAAAGACGCTTGCCGCCTGTATCTATCAAACGGAAGTGGCGACCCCGCGAATAAAAAATTTTGAGAGAGTTGCAAGAGCAAAAGGAGAACCGCATGAAGGAATTTTTTATGATGACAGTGATGTGTTCAAAGCTTTGGAGGCAATGGCCTATTCCCTCAAAACACATCCGAGTGCTGAGATGGAAAAGAAATGCGACGAGTGGATCGATAAAATTGCGGCAGCACAACAACCAGATGGTTATCTGAATACCTGGTATACATTGAAGGGTCTGCAGGATCGCTATACTGATATGAGCATGCATGAAGATTATAACGCCGGGCACATGATCGAAGCTGGCGTGGCATATTATAATGCTACAGGTAAAAGAAAATTATTGGATGTTTGTATCAAATGGGCCGATCATTTTGATGCATTGTTTGGACCAGGTAAACGGCATTGGGTGACTGGTCACCAGGAATTGGAATTGGCGCTTGTGAAACTATATAAAGTAACTAAAAATGAAAAGTATTTAAAGCTGGCTGATTGGTTACTGAGTGAACGCGGAAAGAAATTAGCAAAAGGTTATACATGGACTGATTGGAAAGATACTGCCTATGCACAAGATGTATTACCGGTGAAAGAGCAAACACAAATTACAGGTCATGCTGTTCGTGCAATGTATATGTACACCGGGGCAGCAGATGTAGCTGCGCAAACAGGCGATGAAGGGTATATGAAGGCGATGAGAGCGGTTTGGGAAGATGTTGTGTATCGTAATATGTATATCACAGGCGGAATTGGTTCGGCTGGAAGTAATGAAGGATTTTCTGTTGACTATGATCTGCCAAATGAACAAGCCTATTGCGAAACCTGTGCAAGTGTCGGAATGGTGTTTTGGAATCAGCGTATGAATGCAATGACAGGCAATGCAGAATATATTGATGTGCTGGAAAGAAGTTTATATAATGGTGCATTGGATGGCTTGAGCCTAAGTGGTGATCGTTTCTTTTATGGTAATCCGTTGGCAAGTCGGGGTCAGCACTATAGAAGGGAATGGTTTGGTACGGCTTGTTGTCCGGCAAATATTGCCAGAATGATCGCATCGTTGGGTGATTATATTTATGCAAAAAGCGATGATGCTATTTATGTGAATTTATTCGTGGGAAGTAATACAACGATTCCTTTGAAGAATGGAAATGTGAATGTGAAAATGGAGACGAATTATCCGTGGGATGGGAAAGTAAAATTGACAATTGATCCTGAAAAAAAATCAAAGTTTAAAATATATATTCGAATTCCAGGTTGGTATTTTTCTAAAGACTTTACTTCTGAGGAGTTGTATCGATCTCCTGAGCTAAATGATTCTATATGGGATATAAAAGTAAAAAATAAGACTCATACTGTAAGTATATGGAAAAACGGATATTGCTTAGTTGAAGTTGATAAACCTTGGGCAAAAGGAGATGTCATTGAAGTCAACGTGCCAATGATGGTTAGACAAATACAAGCAAGACCAGAGATAAAGCAAGATAGTAACAGGATTGCTATTCAACGTGGTCCAATAATTTATTGCATTGAAGGAGCAGATAACAATGGCAAAGCATGGAATGTGATCGTTCCAGAAAACACCAAGTTTGAAGTAATAGATCATAAGGTTTTGGATGAGCCTGTAAAAGCATTGACAGCAGAAATGCCTGTAGTCACAGTTGGTGAAGGTGGACTTTCCTTAAAAACAGAAAAGAAAAAAATAATTGCTATACCTTATTATACGTGGGCAAACAGGGGAAGAAATGAAATGCAGGTTTGGTTGCCGACAAGGATCACAAACATCAAACTGAACTATTAAAATAAAAATCAACAATTAAAATGAAAAAAACTTTTGTCTTATTGGCTATTGGCACAATAGTTTTTAGTTGTAAGCTTATGAATAAGGAAGAAGAAAAGAAAGATGAAAAGACTGAAGTTGGATTACCCTACACAAAGTTTTCTGTGGGAGAAGATGGTTATGGGGAAGTGGATGGTGAAAAAGTAATTCAATACACATTGACTAACCCTTCAGGAATGATTGTTAAGATCATCAACTATGGTGCTACGGTCACTGATATTATGACACCGGATAAGAATGGAAAGTTCGGAAACGTAGTGTTAGG
>DASVAM010000480.1:0-9041 GCA_036376375.1 Chitinophagaceae bacterium | reverse complement strand
GTCATGCGGCAAATATAGTGAAATGGGAGTTTGAGGTTTGCTGTTTGAAGTTTGAGGTTATTTCATAAAAAAATAGACATACAGCCAAACTGCAGGAGTTGCTAAAAGCAATGAATCAAAGCGATCTAAAAAGCCTCCGTGACCGGGCATAAAGTTCCCACTGTCCTTTACACCTGCCATTCGTTTTAATTTGGATTCAAACAGATCGCCAAATGTTCCAACTATAGAGGCAATCCCAGAAATAACAATTGCCGCGATTAAGCTAAATTTCATGGACCACGCTAATAAACCGATAACTATCATCGAAAGAATGATTCCCCCTATGGTGCCTTCCCATGTTTTTTTCGGCGAAATCTTTGATAAGGGCGTCTTACCAATTAATGACCCTACGATATAAGCCATCGTGTCATTTATCCAAATCGAAAACACAATGCAAATAGGGATAACTATTCCGAAGTCAATTGTAGAACCATTTTTTAAAACCGCGATACCATATTTTCTTAAACTTAGCATCAACCCCCAGCTCAAAGAAATGTACATTAGGCCCAAAGCGGCTTTTGCCATAGTATTTAGTCGGATCTGTTTTGATTGCAAAATGCCTACTGCCAGCACTATCAATCCGGCGATGGATACAGGAAATGTGAAGTTTTGGTTCAGCTTGTAATTATTGACCTGATAAGCCTGATCACAAAACAAAAGCATGATCGCATAGCCTTCAAGCATTAAACCAACCTTTATGTATTGATGAAAAGTTGTTTTAAGAATTCTTTCAAGTAAATTGAAATACTCCCACCAGCAACCAAAATGAATAATTGAAAACAAGATCAAAAAACTCCACTGATTCCACAGTAATCCTGTGAGCATTACGGCTGCAAAAATTATGGCGGTCAGTGCCCTTGTTTGAAATGTTTTCCGGTTAAAAGCCATTACAACAGGTGATAGTGGTTAGATGATAACTGATGGATTTATGCAAAAGGGTTTGAATCATCAATATTATCTCTGGCATACACACCTTCATAACTGGTCGTTGATCTTTTCTTCATTATCACCACAATGCTTATGACCAATGCAAGACTAATAGCTGCCAGTACCATTTTATTGCCCAGGGAAACGGTAACGCTATCCTGATCGGCTAAAGCAGGATTGAACCAGATCATGATAACGGCAAAAGCATCATACGCAAAATGCGCAATAATTGCCGACCATAAGCTGCCGCTGTACCAATAGATCAATCCAAGTAATATGCCTAAGATAAATCTTGGTATAAATCCATAAAACTGCAAATGAACCGCGGAAAAAATAAATGCAGTAACAAGAATGCCGGCCCACGGATTTTTAAATATTTTGATAAATAATCTTTGCAAAACTCCCCGGAAAAATAATTCTTCTCCCACGCCAGCAAACACGGCAATTAATACAAGATTAAGTAGCAGGTCCTGCACGCTATTTCTTTTAAGCATGAAACCGATCTGTTTGGCTGCGGTCTCTTCACTCTCTTTCATCCATTCCCCGAGCCAGGTTGTTTCCGGAATCAGGGCATGATTAATTGTCCCGGCCCAGTCGACCAACGGCAATGCGACAAGCAAAACAACTATCCCCAAAATAAAATATATTGGTTTGGCAGACTTTAATCCGAGATACAGAGCTGGCTCCGGATCACAGAATCTTGCAAAAAGAAAACAAGGAATAATATATAATGCAAAGAATTGTATAACGAGCATTCCCCTCAAAAAAGTAAGTAACGATGGATCTGAGTAGTCCCACTTATCGGGGTCGCCGATCGTCAACAGGTCAATTCCCGTGACTTTCGAAAGTACCAGGGTTCCAATAAATCCGATGATCATGAAACAGCCGATAGACATGCCTGCAAACATGATCAATTGCAGAAAGGGATGTACTTTTTTAAAATAAGCCATAAATAAGAAACTCCGGTTTTGAGTTGTAAATTTGCCGTTTCTACCGAATGACAAGCAGACAAATGTAACCCGCAATTAATAATTAATAATGAATAATTAAGAATTCAATAAGGAACTGATGGTCAGAATTGGCAATATAGAATTACCCGATTTCCCGCTACTTCTTGCTCCTATGGAAGATGTAAGTGACCCGCCATTCCGGGCTGTGTGTAAGGATAACGGCGCCGATCTGATGTTTAGCGAATTTATTTCCAGTGAAGGCCTGATACGCGATGCGATGAAGAGTAAAATGAAACTTGACTTCAGTGAAGAAGAACGTCCTTTCGGTATTCAAATTTTTGGGGGTGATGAAGAGGCGATGGCGATGAGTGCAAAGATCTGTGAGGCCGTGAACCCCGACCTTGTTGATATAAATTTCGGATGTCCTGTAAAAAAAGTAGTGAGCAAAGGAGCTGGTGCCGGTGTATTAAGGGATGCAGACCTGATGGTAAGATTAACTGATGCGGTCGTAAGATCGACTTCATTACCTGTCACGATTAAAACAAGATTGGGTTGGGATGAAAGCACTAAAAATATCGAAGAAGTAGCCGAACGTTTACAGGATATCGGAATAAAAGCTATTTCAATTCATGGAAGAACGAGAGCGCAGCTTTATAAAGGTGAAGCTGATTGGACATTAATAGCTAAAGTGAAAGAAAATCCGAGGATCCACATCCCTGTATTTGGAAATGGCGATATTGATTCTCCTGAAAAAGCATTGGAATATAAGAATCGGTACGGTGTTGATGGGATCATGATCGGGCGGGCGGCTATCGGATATCCGTGGATATTCAACGAAATAAAACATTTTATTAAAACCGGAAAACATTTGCCGGCACCCACCATTCAGCAAAGGATTGAAGTGATCCGTAAACATTTATATCGTTCTGTACAATGGAAAAACCCTGTTGTTGGTATAAATGAAATGCGCCGGCATTATGCGAACTATTTAAAAGGAATGCCCAATATAAAAGAATACAGGAATAAAATGGTCACCTTGAAAACCTTAGAGGAGATCGACGCGGTATTGAATGAAATCATAACTGCTTATTCTAATTATGAATTTGAAAGAATGGTGATCGAATTACCGAATTATCATGAGAAATGCTCCGCCTGATCATTCAGGCTAATTTAGCATCCTGCCTGATCAATCCCCAAATTGAAACAATCGTCCAGATGGCCTCCAGCACCACAAAGGGCATAAAATCAATAAGCACTGCCGCATAACAACTCAAGGCACCCCCGATAACATTCAGTATAAAAAAGAATTTTCCGTTTTCCGGTATCCATTTCATAGTATTCAAAAAATAGGCAAGTAATATAAGGCCGACACCGGTTGTGCCTATCCAGTCGTTGTATGTCATAATTAAATGGTTTGTCTCTGAAAAACGGAAGTAATATTATTTTTTGATAGCATCCATTACTTCTTTGCCGGTCGGAGAGATAGATGGATCAAAATAATTGACCAGCATTCCTTCTTCATTGACCAAATACTTTGAAAAATTCCAACTCGGCTTTTTGTTGGTCCAGCCATTTTTGTTTTTATCTGTCAACCATTGAAAAATGGGGTTCTGTGCAGCACCGGGAACAACAGAACTTTTCTTTGCGATCGGAAATGTGACGCCATAATTCAACCTGCAAAATCTTTCTATGTCTTCATCGGTTCCTTTTTCCTGCTCTTTAAAATCATTGGCAGGAAACCCTATGATCACCAACCGCTCTTTGTTTTCTTCATATAATTTCTGGAGATCATCATATTGGTCAGTATAACCACAATCCGACGCTGTATTTACCAGCAGGATTTTTTTGCCTTTATAAGTTGATAATGGAATCAAATCGCCGGTATTCAGCACAACGGATAAGTCAAATAAGGATTGTGGGGGCGCCGAAGGTGATTCATTTGTAAATACCTTACTCCTTCCGCCGGTCACTCTGCCCAACCAGGTAAATACGGGATACACAGCTTTTAAAACTCTTTGTCGTATGGTCATTTCTTTTACGTTTCTTGTCTCGATCGCTACATAGCCACTGAATGCGATTATAATCAATAGCAAAACTATGAACAGCTTTTTAAGAAACCTTAGTATTTGAGTCCTCTTTCGCATTGCTGAGTGGAGTTACAGGTGTACGAGTCCCGACGCTATCAGGAGCGACGCAACATTAAACGATATTGGCAATAAAAGTGACGAACACATCTATTCACCACTGCCTGCCGGCAGGCGGGATTCATCTTATTATCCATTTAAAAAATTTCAATTTGCCTTTGAACGGTGGATATTTGATCGAAGGATCAAACCAGGTGGGAGTTTTCATCACAGCTTTTTTATGACTGAATGTTTCGAAAGAGTATTTGCCATGGTAATGACCAGTTCCACTAAAACCACGACCGCCAAAAGGCAAATGATGATTAGTAAGATGCCAGCTCGCATTGTTCACACATCCACCCCCAAAAGCAAAACTGTTTAACCAGTCATTTTCCTTCTTTTTGCTGGATGTAAAAACATAAAATGCCAAAGGATTCGGATGTTGGTCTAAAGTTTGTCTTGCTTCTTCTCTTGTTTTAAATGATATCAGAGGAAGCAGGGGGCCAAAGATCTCCTCCTTCATCACGGCATCATGGACGCTTACATTGCCGAGCAAGGTTGGTTCAATAAATAATTGCTGTTTATCTGTTCGTCCTCCGAAAATTATTTTACTACCGGATAGATACCCGGACAGACGATCAAACTGCTTTTGATTGATGATTTTTCCGTAATTATAGCATTGTTCAGGTTTATCGGTGAAAAAATCTTTTACAACTTCTTTCATTGCTGAAATGAACTTTTCTTGTACCGATTCCTGGACCAATACGTAATCAGGCGCTACACACATTTGCCCGGCATTCGAAAACTTCGCAATCCCGATCCTGCGGGCGGCTACTTTAATATCTGCATCATCTTCCACTACACAGGGACTTTTACCTCCCAACTCCAGCGTTACCGGCACCAATTTTTCAGCAGCCATTTTATATATTATTTTGCCAACTGCGGTACTGCCGGTATAAAACACATGGTCGAATGCAAAGTTGTTCATCATCTCCGGAACGACAGTTGCGCCATCGCCCTGCACATATAAAATATAGTCTGAAGGGAAAGCCTCCTCAACGATCTTTTTCATCACAGCATCTGTTGCAGATGCAAATTCACTTGGTTTGAGCACGACGCAATTGCCTGCTGCAATGGCGCCAATTAATGGATTTATTAAAAGCTGGAAAGGGTAATTCCATGGAGCAATAATTAAAACAACACCGAGCGGCTCTTTTAATATCCTGCTGCTTGATGGAAGGTTCACTAAATTGGTTTCGGCATTCTCCGGTTGCATCCATAAATGAAGATTTTTACTGGCCGCTTTCAGTTCACTGATCACCATGCCAATTTCTGTTACCCAGGTTTCCTCGGGGCTTTTCTTAAGGTCGGCATGCAAGGCATCATAGAGGTCCTGCTCATGTTTTAAAACAGATGTCTTAAGCCTTTTTAATTGTTCTTTTCGGAAACGGTATTCTTTCGTAATGCCGGAATTAAAATGAGTTCGCAGACGCTGTAAGGAAGAGAGGAGCATGTTAATCGTTATATGCTGTAATTTACAATCATTCCTTAATTTACTGCATGAATGAACCCAAAATACGATGGGACATAATGCAGTAAGCGGGCTTTCGTAATTTTATTTTATATGACCGATGAATATTATATGACGCAGGCATTGAAAGAGGCAAAAAAAGCTTTTGATGAAGATGAAGTACCAATTGGGGCGGTGGTTGTATTGAATGGGAAGATCATTGCCCGTGGCAGCAACATGACTGAAAAATTAAATGACCCAACCGCACATGCCGAAATGATCGCTTTAACGTCAGCTTTTAATTTACTCGGGAGTAAATATTTACCTGAAGCTGTTTTATATGTAACTGTTGAGCCTTGCCTGATGTGTGCCGGAGCCATGTATTGGAGCAAGATCGGAAAAATAGTGTGGGGTGCAGAGGATGAAAAGAATGGCCATCGAAAAATAACGGGAAGCAACTGGCCTTTCCATCAAAAAACAGAAATAGTCTATGGAGTGCTGAAGGTAGAATGTGCCCAGTTAATGAAAGATTTTTTTAAAAAGAAACGCTGAATTATGGCAAAATCGGTTTCCAAAAAGATCATTGTAACACATCCTATCACCAGGACGGAAAGAAATTTTGATGTTGCAATTTATGAACCAGTTAAAGCAGCCATCATTCAAAGCTTAAAAGGCAGCAAAGGAAAAACATTTACAGAACTGACGGATGATGTTGTAAAGATCATCCGTAAAAAAATGCCCGGCTTCAAAAAGTCCATTCCCTGGTACACAATTTCTATCCGCCTTGATCTTGAGTCAAGGGGAATTGTTGAAACTTTTGTTGAAAAAGGAAAAAAATTGAACCGGCTTAAGAAATAACTAAAGGTGTTTTAGCTTGATATTTTTGAACGCTACACCACCTCCGTGATCCTGCAAGGCAATATGTCCGGACTTTGACATGCCATAAGTTTTTACATCTTTCCATTTGCTGTTTGCCCTGGTTTGCTCCCATTCAGGCGTCCACAATTGATAATCGACCACTTTTGTGCCATTGAGCCAATGTTCAACATGTCCTTTATTGATCACAATCTTCGTGTGATTGAACTCGCCTGCAGGTCTACTCACTTTCGCAGTCGGGGCATGCATGTCATAATTAGATCCGCTCAGTTGTTTGTCCGATAACTTATCCGGATACCCGACATCATCGATCAGTTGGTATTCGGGCCCGGACTCATAACTAGCCCCCTTTTCTTCTGTTGCCATATAAATGATCCCACTATTCTTCTTTGGAGCGATCTTCCAGTCAATTTGTAATTCATAGTTCTCATATTTATTATTAGTGACCAGGTCAGCCCTTTTTGTCACGCCTTCTTCCTTGCAATAGAGTTCACCATTCTTTACATCCCATCCATCGATTTCTTTATTTTGATAAGCCCTCCAGCCGTTCATGGTAGTTCCATCAAACAGCAATACCCAACCTTCCTTTTTTTCCTTTTCGGTAAGCGTATTGTCTCTTTGTTGATTATTTGTCATAAATGACATCGTGACAATTATTGTAGATATAAAAAATAATGTTCTTTTCATTTTATGTTTTTTAAGCTAATAATTTCAAATTAACAGGATCCCATTTAACGGGTTTTCCCTGGAAATAACTATCGTTACATAATAAAGCCGGTGCAGCCGCCCGATACCCAAACATAGCATCCTCAACTGTTTGTTTTCCCGCTCTTATCGAACGCATCCAGTTATAAAAATGATCAAAATGAGCTCCTTTATATCCGTCCTGAACTTTAAATGTTGTTATTTCCGGTTCCTTTATTTTTTTACGATCATAATCCGGCGCATATTGTTTTGCCTTTAATACCTGCGCATAATTATCCGGCGGGTAAGAAAAGTTCCTCGTAAGCGTTACATCATTCCAATCCACAAGCATTGAACCTTCATTGCCCACCATTCTGAAATAAGAACCATCCCGGTTGCTGTCAACAAAATTCACCCGTAAAGACAGATTGAAAGCGGGGTGTTTTTCTGTTTTTTGATAATCAAACATACCCAGCATGATATCGGGAACATCACGGCCATCTTTCCAATAACGAAGTCCCCCGGTTGACATGATTCTTGTGGGGCCATTGGAACTGATAATATAATGCAGGCTTGATAGCAAATGAACAAACAGGTCGCCACAAACACCGGTACCATAATCTTTGAAACAACGCCAACGGAAAAATCGTTTGGGATCGTAAGGAATTTGTGGTTTATCCTTCAAAAATCTTTTCCAGTCAACATTTTTATCTGAGGCATCATCAGGCAAATTATATTGCCAGGCACCGCCGGGAGTATTGCGTGCCCAGAATCCTTCAACATAATTCAGTTGCCCGATCGCCCCGGCTTCAAATAATTCTTTTGCTTTTTCATTGCCCACGGAACTCAGTCCCTGGCTGCCCACCTGTAATACTTTTCCACTTTTCTTTTGTGCATCAACTACCGCCTGTCCTTCGTTTATCTGCTGAACCATTGGCTTTTCCACGTATACATGCTTACCACTATCCAATGCATCGACCGCAATTTCTTTATGCCAGTGATCAGGTGTGCCGATTATCACCGCATCAATATCCTTTCTTATCATTATTTCCTTATAATCTCTCGTGGTAAATATATCCGCGCCGAAATTCCTTTTTGCTTCATCCAACCGTGGGTCAAAAAGATCACAAGCGGCCACGATCTTAACGCCGGGAATCGATTTTGCCGTTTGGGCATCAGCGGTGCCCATGCCGCCGG
Source organism: Chitinophagaceae bacterium (assembly GCA_036376375.1). Lineage (GTDB taxonomy): Bacteria > Bacteroidota > Bacteroidia > Chitinophagales > Chitinophagaceae > VBAS01. Next base: position 735 of record DASVAM010000480.1, on the reverse strand, counting down.
CACCGATTAGTGCTACCTGCACGGTATCATTTGCATTATAATAATCACGAAGTTTCAGCTCCTCTTTTCTTTCCCGTCCTGATGCCTTAATTACCTGTGGAACTGACGCGGCAAGAGCTGTTCCTGCCATCCCTTTAATAAACTTCCGGCGAGATTCGTTTCCCATATGATTTATATAGTTAAATAACAGCGAAGAAAGTTACACCAAAAATCAAAAGAAGGTTCAATTTTATTCCATATCTCGAAAAAGCAAATTGTTTGGCATCAATATTTCATTTGTAAATTTGTTACCCCATTAAATCTGAAATCGTAAATCTTAAATCTAAAATCGTAAATCTTAAATCTAAAATCGTTAGTTATGGCATTTACATTAGCTCCGCTTCCATATGCACATGATGCATTGGAACCTCATATTGACACGCAGACCATGCAAATACATCATGGCAAACACCACCAGGCTTATGTTGACAATCTCAATAAAGCGATTGCTGGTACAGAACATGAAAATAAAAGTTTGGAAGAACTAATAAAGAATGCTGGTAAGATTTCCCCTGCGGTTCGAAATAACGGCGGTGGCCATTGGAACCATACTTTCTTTTGGGAAACCCTTGATGAAAAAGGAGGAAGACCTTCCGGTGAATTGGAAACAGCTATTCATGACAACTTTGGCACTTTTGATGCGTTCAAAGAAAAATTTGCAAACGCAGGTATGACAAGATTTGGAAGTGGCTGGGC
>DASVAM010000463.1:0-4466 GCA_036376375.1 Chitinophagaceae bacterium | reverse complement strand
AAAATAATTGGACGGTACAGGAAAAGTCGTACTATCAAATAAGTGATAATATTTTTCCTCCGGCATCCAGTTCCTGTGTGGAGCTTTTTGTTGATACATCAGGAAAAATGGTTTGCTTTTATCTCTCTGATCAAGCCAGTTGACGGCGAGATCAGTTGTTATATTTGTTACATATCCGCTCATTGTTTTACGAACCCCCATCTCATTAAAAACAGGATTATAGTATTCGCCCTGCCCCGGAACGATATTCCAATAATCAAAACCCTGCGGATCCGAAATGAGATGCCATTTGCCAACGACTGCAGTAGTATAACCATTGTCGTGTAAAAGCTTAGCTACCGTTTGCTGGCTTCCATCAAATGTGCTGTGATTATCTTTAAAGCCATTGATATGGCTATGCTTTCCTGTTAACATTACTGCACGGCTCGGTCCACAAATAGAATTTGTAACAAATGCCCTGTTGAACAACATTCCATTATCAGCAAGCTTATCAATATTGGGAGTATTGTTTAAACCATAACCATAAGCACTGATCGCCTGGTAAGCATGATCATCACTCATAATATAAATGATATTCGGACGATTTGTTTGTTGCGCGATTGCGTGAAATACCACGCATGTACAAATCGTCATCATCAAAAGGTTCCTTTTCATTTATTTCTTTTTAAAAGTTATAACCAGTAAAATTCACTTTTGCGGCAGGTCTCACTTCTGAGCCTGTTACTTTCATCAGGTCATCCCCTAATTCTTTTCTATACCTATCGGCAATTGCCATGAGTTGCTGAACAATTTCCGGATGTTGTTCTTTTACATCCAGTGTTTCACCGGGATCTGTTCGCAGGTCATATAAAGCAAGTCTTACGCTATCGCTTGCATATCTGCCCGGCCATCCATCATTGGCGATCGCACTTGCTTTTTTATAAGTTTGGGAAACGGAGGGGAACGTTAATTTCCACTGACCTTTCCTTATACATTTCAAATTATTCCTGTCATAATAGTATACAAATTCATCCCTTGGATTCACCCCCTTCTTTTGTTTCAGTAACGGCATAATATCAACCCCATCTATTTTTTTAGCAGGTTGTTTTGCTTTGCATGCGTTGACAATCGTTGGAAGGATATCCATACTCGCTGCCATGTTATTACAAATAGAACCCGCTGCGATCTGACCCGGCCAGCTAATAATAAAGGGAACTCTTACGCCGCCTTCCCATGCACTGCCTTTACCTTCACGGAAGCCGCCGGTATTGCCTGCATGATTTCCATATGTTAACCACGGTCCATTGTCACTTGTAAAAATTATAATTGTATTTTTGGTAAGTCCATTTGCTTCGAGTGTTTTCATGATCTCGCCGACGGACCAGTCGATCTCTTCCATCACATCACCAAATAAACCAGCACCACTTTTATTTTTGAATTTATCTGAAACAGCCAATGGAACATGCGGTAAGTTATGTGCTAAGTATAGAAAGAATGGATTGTTTTTGTTTATCTTTATGAAACTTACCGCTTTTTCAGTATACATGGTCGTGAGTTGAGCAGCATCATCAAGTGTCGTTAATGATCTTGTTCTTTCATTTCCTTCTATCAATTTTAATGTTGGCCATTTGCCTCTTCCTGTTGAGGTGTCTAAAGGTTTTCCATCATAATTCACCGGCCAGTAATCATGCGAGTAAGGTAATCCAATGAATTCATCGAATCCATAATTGAGCGGAAGAAAAGGAACTTGTTGTCCAAGATGCCATTTACCGATCATTCCTGTCTTGTAATTATTATCTTTTAGCAATTCTGCAATGGTTTCCTCTTCGGGGTTCAGCGCGATTTTATTGTCGGGGCTGAAGGCGCCGGAAACTCCGATCCTGTTTGGATAACAACCTGTGAGAAAAGCTGATCTTGACGCGCTGCATGTAGCTTGTGCAACATAAAAATTAGTGAAGCGCATTCCCTGGTTTGCGAGCTTATTGATATTAGGTGTATGGTAGGGAAAGCCCCCATAGCATTCAAGATCACCATACCCCATATCGTCAGTTAAAATAAGAACCACGTTGGGTGTTCTTTTGGTTTGCGATTGGCAATCTGCCTTGCGTGAAAAAGAGAGGCAGATGAGAAATGCCAATGCCGGTAAAATGGAATTAATGCGTTTCATTAAATTTTTATTTCGGCTTTTAAAATTCTCCGGGTGATGCTTTATAAATTCCAATTTCAGACAATTGAACCTGGCCAGGGATCTTTCTTCCTGTTATTGTAAGCCGGAGTTTTGAAGTTTCAATTTTATCAAAGCGGATCAGTCGCTTATGACCTACGGTCGAAAAGGACTGTATAACCCGCCAGTCACTTCCATCCCAGTATTCCCACATTCCTTGTTTAATGCTTTGCCCATTCTGAATATTTTCCTGCATTAATAAGCGATCAAAAACCTGACTTTTCCCCAAATCAATAACAAATGGCTCATTTTCTTTCAGCGAAATGAATGAATTTAATTCTTTATCGGTAAGTGTTTTTTTAGTTCTTCCATCTGCAAAATTATGGGCAAAAGTTTCATTCAGTATGCTGCGGAAACTATCGATTGCGCGGATATCAGTTCCTTCAAACAAGCCATCTTTGTTTGGCGGGATATTCAATAGCAACAAACTGTTTCGACCTACTGACTGATAATAGAGATTGACAAGATTTTTTGCTGATCTCACCTGGCTATTTTCTTTTTCATTCCAAAACCATCCCGGTCTTATGCTCACATCACTTTCAGCGGGGATCCATAGCTTGCCATTTTCATCACCTTTATTCAGGTATTTAGGGTCTACTTTTCCAGGCATCATGCCTTCTGTATTTATGGTAGACCAACAGGTATCACCGGCAATTCCTCTTTCATTACCCACCCACCTGGCACCGGGTCCTACGCCTGAATAAATAATTACGTTGGGTTGAAGTTCCTTCACCAGTTTCCAGTAGCCGTCAAAATCGTACACCATGTCTTTTTCGTTCTTTCCTTTCGCGCCATCAAACCAAACTTCAGCTACTTCACCATAATTTGTCAAAAGTTCTCTCAACTGTTTTTTATAAAAATCATTGTAAGCTTGAGTACCATAAGATTTTTCGTGCCTGTCCCAGGGAGACAAATAAAAACCAAATGCGACTCCGAATTCTTTGCAAGCATCAGCCACATCCTTTACGACATCACCTTTTCCATTTTTCCATGGGCTATTCTTTACTGAATGTTCTGTTGTTATTGTTGGCCACAGGCAAAAGCCATCATGATGCTTGGCAGTGATGATCGCAATTTTAAAACCGGCATTCTTCAATGCTTTTATCCATTGTCTCGCATCCAGCCTTTCCGGGTTGAAGATCTGAGGACTTTCAGTACCCTCGCCCCATTCCTTACCTGTGAACGTATTCACCGTAAAATGAATAAAGGCATTGGTTTCCATCTTTTGCCACTCCACCTGCAAAGGAGTTGGCTTTGGAATATTTTCCTGTGCATTTGTTTGCAAGCTCCATAGCGCTGCTACTATTATCAATTTAGAAACCTTCACTATCACATTTTTAATTTGTGTAAAACAATTCATCCATTTTTGTCCAAACCTGTTGTTTGCTTAAAGCTTCGGGCAATGGCAACTGGCAGGGATCTGTTTCTTTCCACCAGCGTTGTGTGGTTGTATCTGTTGCCATTTTTTTCATATCTGTATCAAAGTCATGCCCGGTATATTCGAAATAAGAAAACAGGTAATATTTATCTTCCATCTTTTGTATATAGATGGAATAATTTTCAATGTTACATTCTTTGATCTTTGCTATCACGGCAGGCCAGGGTTTCGCATGCAATTCTTTATAGTAATCTAATTTTTCCGGTTTTAATCCTGTCACCATTCCATAACGGACCCTTTGTTTTTCAGGAGTCGTGACGCCCGAATCGATTTCTTTTTTATCCGCGGTATGCTGTTTGCATCCAGCGAATACGATCAGAAAACAGAAAAGGTATTTTACCATGGTCTTTAAAAATATTTTGTTGCTTACGCTAACGGAATATCCAGTATAAAACAGCCATAATAGCGATCAGCATGGCTGAAAGAAATTTATAATTTCCAATTCCACTCCAGCCTTTTCCTTTTAATGGCTCCACTGGAGATTTCCAATAAAGCAGTCTGCTCTCTTCTGTATGCATCACCGGATAAACATAAGAAAGCGCCCCCTGCATGATGATACAAACAACACATAAATAAAAAGCCATCATCATGAATGGAATATTACCTAAAACTGACTCCGGAAATATTTTGTTGATTGCAAACACCGCGGCCCCGATCAATGAACCAAGCCATAAAGTATACTGAGCCGATCTGGCTGATGCTTTTTTCCAGAATACGCCCAACAGGAAAACCGTTGTGATCGGTGGTGCAATATGTGCGATAACGTCATTGATGCCATTAAATAAACTTTCATAGCGATCGAGTAAAGGCAATAGCATTAATGAA
>DASVAM010000460.1:0-5861 GCA_036376375.1 Chitinophagaceae bacterium | reverse complement strand
TCCATAATTCAATCTGCCAAAAGTTGACAGCAATGTATGTTGTGATTTAAAAGGTGGGCCGGCCGGTATCGTACCGGTACCATTTACCGTGGGGAATCCCGGGCTATAAACTGTCCAATCCTGCCAGCCATAACCCAACGTAGCATCTACCCGGTGTTTATTAGAAAAAACTTTCATATAGTTCAGGTAGAAATCTGAAAGATAGTTCCATCTTTTTTGCTCGTACTTACTTACGCTACCCTTGTTATAATAACCTGAAGCGCTGTTCGGAACTGTTTCGTTTGTTCCGAACCCTTTTGAAACGTCATAACCAAGGTTCAGGTTGGCTCTTAACTCAGGAAGAAAATGGAACTTATAATCAAGCTGGATATTGCCGATGCTTCTGTATGTGGTGCCAACATTTTTGCTTGACTCCAAAAGACCTACAGGATTTTTAGGCGCCAGCGTATTGGGCGCTCCATTTAACTCCCACTCCCAATAGCCACCATATTGTGGTTTTGTCTGGTCATATACTGGCTTGGTCGGATCAAAAAAGACAGCGGATCCAATGGCTCCCTGGTTAGCAAAATGACTCTTACTGGCTGAATTTTTCATATTGATATCGATGCTCAAATGATTTTTCATCAGCTTGGGATTGATATTAAATGCCATTGTCCCTCTCTGCAGATTATCATTTTTTAAGATCCCATCCTGGTTCAAATAACCCAGCGATAAACGATACGGGAATTTCTTGATACCTCCTGTCAGGCTGATATTGTTATCAAAGGCAATCGCATCACGATAGATCTGATCCTGCCATTTTGTATGACCTAATGAAAGCAGTGCCTGCTGGGCAGGCGTTCCCTTCGCCATCACCAATGCTCTGAACTCATCAGCATTAAGAACATCAGCGGTTTTTGTAACGGTAGATAAACTCGTATTACTATTAAAGCTCACTTTTAGCTTTCCACTGTTTCCTTTTTTAGTGGTGATAATGATAACACCATTGGAAGCACGGTTACCAAAGATGGCAGTAGCAGATGCATCTTTTAAAATGTTCATGCTTTCAATATCATTGGGATTTAATAAGGCAAGCGGGTTTGCTACACCAGAAATATTACCTGTTTCGAGCGGAATGCCATCTACCACGATCAATGGATCATTGCTTGCATTCAATGAAGCTCCCTGCCTGATGCGGATATAAATTCCTGCACCCGGCATACCATTCCCGGTTGAAATTTGTACTCCCGGTACTTTACCCTGTATCAATTGAAGCGGTGTGGTTTGGGGACCTTTCTGAAAATCTTTACTGGTAATAAGTGTAATTGATCCTGTGAGATCTTTCTTCCTGGCTGTACCATAACCGGTCACCACTACTTCACCAAGGGTCGCCGTTGAATTAACCAATTGAATACTTACTGTGGAAGTTTCGCCAATCGTTACTTCCCGGGCATCGTAACCAACATAGGAAAATACCAGAACAGTTGTGGAACGGCTGACCGATAAACTATAGGTACCATCAGCTTTTGTTTGGGTGCCGGCGCTACTGCCCTTGGCAGTTACCGAAACACCAGGCAGAGGTGATCCATCTTTTGAATCAGTAACCTTACCTGTGATCACCTTTTCCTGTGCGAAAGCAGTTATTGAAATAAATAACACACAGGGAAAGACAATCGCTTTAAGCAATCTTTCGCAGTACATAAGCAGTTATTAGAATTAATGAATAAATTTAGCGTTACCTAATGTGTAACAAACACACAATGTTAGATAAATTTTACTTTCTGACAAATAATTTTTCTATACTGACCACCCTTCATCACAAATCTAATATCAGGACGTCTCGTTTGATTAAGAAAATTACAAGGTCAAATCAAATGGATTTAATAGCTTGCCATTCCTGATCAGGTTTACGGACTTCACTACTAAAAAATTATAAAACAACCAATTATATACTAAATCTATGCTTGCCAAATCTTTGCTTGTATGTCTTTTTTGTCTCGGGGCCCTTTTTTCCCATTCCCAGGATGCCTGGAAAATAAAAGCGGATAAGATAGACCCGAACAACTATTATGGAGTCACGGTGGCAAACGGCATGATCGGTGTCGTTTCTTCTCCGGAGCCATTCAGAGTTAAAGACGTGGTCCTTGCCGGAGCTTATGATCTTTATGGTCGGGGGCGGGTCAGCAACTTTTTAAAAAGTTTCAATCTGCTGAACATGTACCTTGAATTAGATGGCAAACGAATCGACTCTAAGTCTGCGAACAATCTGCAACAGGAGCTCGATATGAAAAAAGCTTCTTTTACTACAACATTTGATTACAGCGATAAAGCTTCCATTACCTACACATATTATTCATTGCGCCATTTACCGTACACGGTGCTAATGGATGTTACAGTTACCGCTAAAAAAGATTTTACGATGACAGGAGCAAGTGTAATGGAAGCACCCGATGCATTAAAAGATGTTCAAAATTATTATAATGAAATAGACAGGCCGCATGTCGTGATCAGTTTACTCACCTCTTCTGCAAAAAGCCCGACCGGAAAGCTATTGATGTGCGCCAGTAATACCTTTTTATTTAGTGAAGCGCACGGCCATGAACCAAGAGTGATTCATGAGATGTGGGATAATAATATGCACCTGATGAAGTTCACCAAAAAGATCAAAGCCGGCGAATCCTATCGTTTTTCAATCGCCGGTTCATCCATCACTTCTGCTCATCACGATGATCCATTGAATGAAGCAGAACGAGCCACCATATTTGCAAAACTGGAAGGAAGGGAAAGACTCATCAGTTTTCATACAAAAGCCTGGGAAGATCTTTGGAAGAGTGATATCATCATTGAAGGTGATGCACAATCCCAACAGGATGTTCACAGCATGTTGTATCATCTTTATTCATTTTCAAGGGAAGGCACTGCACTCTCGCCATCACCCATGGGCTTAAGCGGACTTGGCTATAATGGTCATGTATTCTGGGATACCGAATTATGGATGTATCCTGCACTTCTTGTGCTTCATCCTGAAATTGCAAAAAGTCTTATCGAATATCGCTATCAACGATTGGATGCTGCAAAAAGAAATGCCTTCAGCAAAGGATATAAAGGCGCCATGTATCCATGGGAAAGTGCAGAAACAGGAGTGGAAGAAACACCGGTGTGGGCATTGAGCGGGCCATTCGAACATCATATTACGGCTTGTGTTGGTATTGCCGCCTGGAATTATTATTGTGTCACACAGGACAAGCAATGGTTGAGAGAAAAAGGATTTCCCATACTTTCTGCAACAGCAGATTTTTGGGCCAGTCGTGTTGAAAGAAATGGTCCCGGTCGGTATGATATAAATAATGTTGTAGCGGCTGATGAATGGGCAGAGAATGTAAATAATAATGCATTTACAAATGCTGCTGCCAGATCAAATCTCCAGTTTGCTACAGAAGCTGCAAAAATTTTGAATATCACTCCCGATCCCGATTGGATGAATGTCGCAAACAATATTCCTGTTTTAAAAATGGAAAACGGGGTAACAAAAGAACATGCCACGTATAATGGTGAAGGAATAAAACAGGCTGATGTCAATTTGTTATCATACCCGTTAAAACAAATCAAAGATGCGGCGCAGATCAAAAAAGATCTTGAATATTATGAAACAAGAGTCCCGAATGAAGGAACGCCTGCAATGACACAGGCTGTTTTTACAACTCTTTATGCCAGGCTGGGGATTCCGGAAAAAGCTTACCACTGGTTCAGGGAATCTTATGTCCCAAACCTTAATCCACCTTTTCGTGTCATTGCAGAAACAAAAGGTGGCACCAACCCGTATTTTGCAACCGGGGCTGGCGGTATTATTCAATCTTTACTAATGGGTTTTGGTGGCTTGGATATAACCTCAGCCGGTATCGTCCAATTAAAAACTTCATTGCCAAAACAATGGAAAAGCCTCACACTAACAGGCGTTGGCACACAGAAAAAAACTTTCATTATTAAATAGAGAGGATTTGTATCTTTAATGGCTTGAAAAAAATTGCTGCCATACTGCTGCTTTCTGTCATGATTTTTAACCTCGCTGGTTACCGATGGCTTTTTTCTGCAATTGAAAACAATGCAACAGCAATTCTTGAACAAAAGATCTCGGCCGGAAATTATAGCGACGATCAGTTAATTGAGATCCGTATTCCGCTTAATATGCCCTATTACTCTGATAAAGAGTACGAGAATGTTTATGGTGAAACAGATTGGAACGGAGAACATTTTCGGTATGTAAAAAGAAAAGTAAGCGATAACACTTTATATCTGCTTTGCCTGCCCAACAAAGACAAAACAAGCATTGTCAGGGTAAAAAATGAATTTACCAAAGCGGTGAATGATGTTCCCGGAAACAAACAAGGCGCACAGGAAAAAAGTAATTTAATTAAGCTGTTGACAACTGAATTTAAAGTGAATGATACCTGGATAAATGAAAGAAATATTTCATCCTTATCCCTTCAATTCATAAGCCGGAACACTGCCGTTGCTGATCTCTTTACTCCTCTTACCGATACGCAGCCTCCCGAGGCGTAGGTCTTTCTGAATCGAACCAACGACAGAAATATCATTGTTAATTTTTTAACGGAAGAATGAAAGCATTAAAACTATTAATGCCTTTCCTATTGTTGGCGGCAGTAAGCTGCACGGAGAAAGGCGCACAGGCAGATCTGAAATTTTTCGATAACCAGCCTCTTTATTGTAAAACCGTAAAGAAGCTGAATGATGTGGTGCTGGAGAATAACTTTCCTCCCATGATCGCAACACGAAATTATGTATATGCAACCATTGCAGCATTTGAATGTATCGCCGCCGGTGATGAAAACTATATTTCACTTGCAGGCCAGATCAAACATATGCCCCCCATGCCCAAACCGGAAAAAGGAAAAGAAATTGACTACACATTAGCAGCCTTATTTGCTTTTACTAAAGTAGGTAATGCCGTTACTTTTCCCGAAGGAAGCATGATGGGTTATTATGATGATCTGAAAAAAATGGCAGATAGTGTTGGCATTTCTTCGGCGGTTTTAAAAAATACAATGACATTTTCCGACAGTATTGTAGCGGCCATTCTTAACTGGAGTAAGAAAGACAATTATGCTCAGACAAGAACGGCAGAAAGATACACGGTATTATATGATGTTAACGGACGTTGGATACCCACACCTCCGATGTATGGAACAGCTGTTGAACCACATTGGCGCGAAATAAGAACAATGGTAATGGATTCTGCCTCCCAGTTCAGACCTGTGCCCCCACCGATATGTGATCCTAAAAATAAGAACAGCGATTTCTGTAAGGCATTGATGGAGGTAAAAACAATTGGTGAAAATCTTACAGATGAACAAAAACATATTGCTGATTTCTGGGATGACAATCCCTTTAAGATGAATGTAACGGGACATGTAATGTTTGTTACCAAAAAATTTTCACCTCCGGGTCATTGGATGAATATCGTAGGTATTGGCGCAAAAGCCGCCAACGCAGATTTTAAAACAACAGTAGCGGCTTATGCAGAAACTGCTATTGCCCTATTCGATGCATTTATTAGTTGCTGGGATGAAAAATTCAGAAGCAATTATGTTCGGCCGGAAACAGAAATAAACAAAATAGACGAGAACTGGCGTCCGTATATTCAAACACCGCCATTTCCGTCTTATACGAGTGGTCATGCCACCAACAGCGCCGCTGCTGCGGAAGTCATGACATATTGGTTCGGTGATAATTTATCATTCACAGATACTTCATTGCTTGAATTTGGAATTCAAAACAGGGAAATAAGATCATTCCGGGCGGCCGCAGAGGAAGCTGCCATGTCAAGATTATATGGAGGAATTCATTATCGTTTTGATAATGAA
>DASVAM010000451.1:0-14712 GCA_036376375.1 Chitinophagaceae bacterium | reverse complement strand
ACGATAGACAATCTTTTATCGGAGTTCGAAAAGGTGAACGACTTTGTTCTGTACTATTTTAAATGCGATTAAAAAACTTTGTCGTGCTTAAAGCCGTGCTTGTCTCGTTCTATGCTTCATATTTCGCATTCCTGCCGGATTAAGTTATATTTAGTTACATATTTACGCTATGGATCTTGCAAGCTTTCTATTGTCTAATAAAAGAAGCGATCGAATCAGGCAACACCTCCTGTTCTGGGTCATCTGGTACCTGTACATTTCATTAACGAATACTGCTTATCCAATAGGTTATCACGAAATGGCCGGTTTTAAGAACCTGACGTATTCTTTGCCTGAAAGTTTCTTGATTGTGTTTACACAAGTACCGGCAGTGTATATCATGCTGTATGTAATATTTCCAAATTTTATTTTGAAGAAAAAATACCTCGCAAGCCTGGTAGCGGTTTTGGTGCTTTGGATTTTTTGTCTTGCATCAAATATGCTGATGCACATGAAATTGCTGCAGCCTTTGCTGGCGACTATATTACCCGCCGAAAATATGCCTGCTAAATTCAGAGATAAAGGCCTGACTTTTTTTATTGCTATGATGGCTACCAATAAAGGAGCTTTTACTATCACTGCCAGTGCCTTGATGCTGAAGCTGGGTAAATATTGGTATCATCACCAGCATCGCAATCTTCAATTGCAGAAAGAAAATGCAGAAGCGCAATTACGACTGCTCACCGCACAGGTTCATCCGCATTTTTTATTTAATACACTCAATAATATTTTTTCAAAAACACAAACGGAATCACCCGGCGGCTCCAGGATGATAATGAGCCTGTCGGATATGCTGCGATATATTTTATATGAAGGCAGAAAGCATTTGGTACCATTGAAACAGGAATTGACAATGATTGATGAGTATATAAACCTGGAAAGAATCCGCTATGGTAATAAGCTGGATGTTCATGTGTTGAAACCTGATAAGCTGGATGATGTTTTTATAACACCGCTGCTTTTACTTCCTTTTATTGAAAACAGTTTTAAGCATGGCACCAGTAACATGTTGCAAAACCCATGGATTAATATGACCGTAGAATTGAAAGACACCACACTTGTCATGAAGCTGATGAATGGGAAAGTTGCCTCAGGGTTAAATGGTCTCAATAAACCGGGCATTGGTGTCAATAATGTACGTCAAAGATTGGAACTGCTGTATAAGGATAAATATGAATTACAGATAAGGGAGGATGATGAAGTGTTTGTGGTTGATTTAAAAGTAGAATTGATAAGAGTTGAAAAAACAGTGATGCAACAAGAATTGACGGAGGCCGTATAAAACGAATACGTGCAAATGCAAAAAAAGCGACCATGTGACTAAACCAGTTTATGTGTAGTATTCTTGATAACAAATTATTTTTTTCTGAACAGCCTGGATACCGCTTCAGGCGGCATTTTTTGTTTTGGGTTGTCTGGTATCTTTATACCATAATTACACATGCTGCCAATCCATATGGGGATCCGGAAGTATCGTACTTCCGATTCCCGGCTTTTACTCTCTCAGAAAGCTTTATTACTGTATTTGCGCAAGTGCCGCTTGCATATGCCATGCTTTATTTTGTTTTTCCAAATTTTGTTTCAAAGAAAAAATACCTGCAGGGATTGTTATGGATGATTGCGCTTTGGATTTTAGGTGGAATTTTAAATTTGCTACTACTTGGCACGGTGATGATGCCTTTGCTGTCATTGGTTTTGAGTCCGGCAAATATGCCTGGAAGTCCACCTCCAAATACATCTTTTTTTATTGCTGTAATCAATGCCAACAAAGGTGCTTTTAGTATTACAGCCAGTGCACTCATGTTAAAATTTGCCAAACACTGGTATTATCATCAACATCGCAGCCTGCAGCTGCAGAAAGAAAATACCGAAGCGCAACTGCAATTGCTCACCGCCCAGGTGCATCCACATTTTTTATTTAATACGCTCAATAATATTTTTTCGAAAACACAAACTGAATCACCCGGGGGCTCCAAAATGATCATGAGCCTTTCAGATATGCTGCGGTATATTTTATACGAGGGACAAAAGCAATTGGTGCCTTTAAAACAGGAAGTGACAATGATCACCGAGTATATAAAACTTGAACAGATCCGTTATGGGAACAAGCTTGATGTACATATGCTGACACCGGATAAAACGGATGATATATATATCGCTCCTTTGTTGCTGCTGCCATTTGTTGAAAATTGTTTTAAGCATGGCGCCAGTAATATTTTGCAAAACCCATGGATCAATCTTACTATTGAATTAAAAGATACAACGCTTGTGATGAAGCTGATGAATGGAAAAGCTGCCATGCAAAGAAATGGAAATGGTAAAACAGGTATCGGTATTAATAATGTGAGGCAAAGACTTGAATTGCTGTATAAAAACAAATATGATTTGCAAACAAGAGAAGATGAAGAAGTTTTTGTGGTTGATTTGAAAGTACAACTGGTCAGGATAAAAGATTTAATGAGAACAGAACCAACTATACATGCTGAATCAAATAGTGATTATGCCTAACGGAAACCCCATACAAATCAGATGCATCATCGTGGATGATGAACCCATGGCGAGAGATGTGATAAGACGTTATGTTGAAAAGACACCGAGCCTTAAGTTACTTCATGAGTTTGGCAATGCTATCGATGCCATGGTATTTCTGCAGGAGCAGCCGGTGGATATGATATTCCTTGATATTAAAATGCCGCAATTGAGCGGGACGGAGTTTGTCAGGAGTCTTCGCAATGTGCCGAAAATAATTTTTACCACAGCATTTAAAGAATATGCGCATGAAGGGTTTGAATTAGATGTAGTTGATTATTTATTAAAACCCATTCGGTTCGATCGTTTCTTAAGGGCAGTAAATAAAGCATTTCCGCAAAAGCAGGAAATAGAAGTTCATGGAACAATCATGGAAGATAATAAACCGGCCACTTCTTTTATTTACTTAAGAGTAGATCGCAAAATGATAAAAGTATTGCTTGACGATGTAGTATATATAGAAAGCGACAAGGATTATGTAAAAGTATTTACTGAAAAAGGTTTTATCATCACGCGGCAAACTATTGCATCAGTAGAAGCTATGTTATCCGAAAACCAGTTTATCCGCATTCATCGTTCATATATCATTTCAGTAAATAAATTAAAATCCTTTACAGCAGAAACTGTGGAGATAGGTAATAAAGAATTACCTATTGGCAAGCTATACCGAAATAATTTTTTGAAGCTGCAGGGTAACTGAATTTCAAAAGACTGGAAAAATAGTTAATTGTCTCTATCGAAACGAAACCAATTGTTATGACAAAAATTGTTTTACCCTTACTTTTTGCAATGCTCTGCAACTATTCATTGGCACAAAATTCAGGTTCAGTAACAGGCAGGGTCACGGACAAGCAAACTAATGAGGGCTTACCGGGGGCGACGGTTTCCATTCGGGGAACATCGAGCTCAACTTTGACCAATAATGACGGAAATTTTATTCTCCAAAACCTTCAAGCAGGCAAGATTATTCTTGAAATTACTTTTATAGGATATGAAGCAGTCGAAATCGCAGTAACCCTAACGGATGGAGAAACTGCTAAAGTCGAAACGAGTTTGAGTACAGACGAAAGAATTGGAAATGTTGTGGTGATCTCCGCTTCTAAACGTCGTGAAAAAATAACGAATGCGCCTGCATCTATCCAGGTCGTTGGAACTAGAGATCTTAATCAGTTCGCTGGATCAAATGTAAACGAACTGGTTGCGAAGACACAAGGAATTGAATATACCCGTAGTGGTGTAGATGAAATTACATTCAACGCAAGAGGGATGAATAGTGCCTTCAATATTAAGATTTTCCAGTTGGTTGATGGCCGTAATACAATGGCCGCTGCAAGTGCCGGGATTGCTATGTTTAATAGTGGAAGTACAAATAAAGATGATATTGAAAGGATAGAAATTGCGTCAGGGCCACAAGCTGCGTTATATGGACCAAATGCACATAATGCCCTTTTTAATTATATCACCAAAGACCCACGTAAATACCAGGGCACAACTGTTTCAGTAAGTGCAGGAAATCAAAACCAGTTCAGTAGTCGTTTCAGGCATGCGTCAAAGATCAATAATCAATGGGCATATAAACTAAGTGGTGAACATGCCACAGGAAAAGATTATAAATGGTACGACACGGTTTATGCGGGCAATCAACCACCGGGCACAACTCCTTTTTATGGGCCGCCTGTTCCAATACCTGAACGTATTCACGATTTTACTTTTCGGCGTTATCGTGGTGAAGCACATGTTTATTACACCGTCGCATCAAAGACAGATGTTATTCTTTCCGCAGGAGGCAGCAAATTTACCAGGCTAAATGTAACTTCTACAGGTCGCAATCAATTGCGGGATTTTATGTTTGGTTTTTTTCAAGCAAGGATTGTTAATACCCGTTTTTTTGCCACTGTGTATAATAGCTGGGCAAACCTGGGCACTTCTATTAATATTCCCAATTATACCCGTGACTTTTGGAACAGAACACATAGTTCTATTAAAGATCCCAATCATCCTTTATATGAAACAGCAGGGCATCTACCACCTGACTCTGCAGAGCTATTCGCGACCCGTTTGGGAAATACGTTTAAAGAAAGAAGTCAGCGTCTGAATGCAGAAGCACAATACAATTATCATTTTACAAAAACAGGATTGCAGTTGGTTGCAGGCCTAAGTTATCAAAAGGAAAGACCAAATGGTTATGGTATAGGTTTAATAGATAGTTTTCAGCGAATAGTAATTACACAATACGGAGCAGTTTTGCAATTGGAAAAGAAATTGCCTTTTGACATCCGTCTTGTAACGACTATTCGATATGATCATCATAGTAACTTTGGTGATTTTTTTTCTCCCAGGCTTGCTTTAGTAAAAGCCGTTAGTGACGGAAGCTTCAGAGTAACCTGGGGCCGTTCTTATTCTATGCCCAGTGTTTTAAATCAATATGCTGGTATCAACCGGTTTCTTTTTGGCAATGGCAAAGGGATTTATTATATTCCTAATGGTATTAATATAAATGACAAAGAACGATATCGTATTACATCTCCGCTGGTACCAGAAGAAGTGAATACATGGGAGATTGGCTATAAAGGGACCATCGCAAAAAGACTTTTTATTGATATCAACTATTACAATGGTATCAGTAATAATTTCATTAGCCCTCCAATTACAGTCTTCGGCAGGGTACTGGAAGTTGGTGGCGTTACAGTTACTCATAACCCCGCATTCGCAGGTGCAATAATAAATGATACATTAGGTAATGCTCAATTCTTTACTTATTTTAACTATGGTGAAGTTAGAGTGTATGGCCTTGATCTCGGATTGAACTATACGATGAATAAATATTTCAGTGCTGGCTTTAAATATTCATGGTTTGGATCTGATGTAGAAAAGGATAACATTAAAAACGATGCGAATCAAGATAAGTACGTTTCACCGGAAGAAAAAAGCCTGAATGCTCCGAGGAACAGAGGAGCTTTGTTGCTAAATTTTCAAAACCTGCTCAAAGAAAAATTATTTGCTCATATTACTATACGACATGTACAGCAATATGATTTTTATAGTGGCAGCCAGATAGGTACAGAAGCAGGTAAAGGTAAAAGAGGAATTATTCCACGGCCTGGCCAGCCACCATTGCTAAAAAATTTTGATTGGGGACCATTAGGGGATTTTACTACCGTTGATCTGAATGCCGGATATAAATTCAATGAAATGATCAGTGTAAATATGGGGATCACTAATCTTTTTAATACTGAACAAATTGAATTTGTTGGATCACCCTCTATTGGTAGGTTGATCATGGCAGAATTGAAAGTGCATGTGCCGAAGAAGAAATAGTCATATCTATTTCATGAAACCTCATTAATCTTTATACGATATATTGATATCAATTAACCACAACGATACTTGTTGCTATCCCTCCACTTGAAAGTGGTATCGCCTGGCCGTTTTTCCAGTATTTGGCTGTATAAGTAAATGATGGAAAATTGATTTCAAATCCCGCTACATATACATCGCTGCCAAAAACTGCAATAGATGTTGCAAAAGCTTCTGAGCCCGAAGTAAGCGTAACTTCCTGGCCGTTTTTCCAATATTTTGCTATTGAGTTCCCTTGTCCCTGGTGGTGATACCCTGCCACATACACATCACTGCCAACAACCACAATTGAAGTAGCAATACCTTGAGAAAGTGACACATCTTGTCCATTCTTCCAATATTTAGCGATGCCGTTTTCATAACCAGCGACATAGACATCGTTGCCGACAACTGTGATTGAATTCGCTACTGCATCAGAAGATGCACTTGTTAGCAAAACCGCGACACCATTTTTCCAGTATTTTGCTATGTAATTACTATAAGGCATAGAGCTCGCAGCTTCCTGTCCGGCTACATAAATATCGCTTCCACTAAGAATCATGCAATTTGCATACGCTTCTTTCGTGCCGTCAGATAGAGATACCGCCTGTCCATTTTTCCAATAGTTTGCAACGGCAATAGCTCCAGACCCTGTAGGTACCCATTTCCATCCTGCAACATACACGTCGACACCCCTAACCACAATTGAAGAAGCTCCAGCAGCATCCCCAAGTAATACTGCCTGGCCGTTCTTCCAGTATTTGGCCGAATAATCATTCCGCATAAGCTCATTTTTCGTACCTGCTACGTATATATCATTACCCACAACTGCAATTGATGTTCCGGTAAAGCCATAGGATATATTATCGAGCTGCATCATCTGCCCATTTTTCCAATATGCAGGTAGATTATTTTCCATTCCCGCTACGTAGACATTTACAACTGGATTATTGGGGTCTGGATTCACTGTCACCTGCATCGTGTCTTTGTCAAACAATCCGCCTGCATCTGTTACATTCAATTCAAATTTATATTCTCCTGCAACCAGATTTGTTACTTGTGCCTGTGCCGCATTGGCATTCGCAAAATTGTAAGATGAAGGACCGGAGATCTTTGACCACGAATAATTTGTAATATTATTGTCGGGATCGGTTGACGCTCTTCCATCAAGGTTAACGGTGCTTGTTGGCAAATTAACTGTTTGATCCGGTCCGGCATTTGAAAGAGGAGGGCGGTTGGATGGATTGGTGTTATTCACCGAGATTTGGATTGTATCCATTGCAGCCAATCCGCCATTATCGACTACCTTCAATTCGAACTGGTAAGCTCCGGTTACTAGACTCCTGGCAACGGTTTTTGATTCGGATGGTTGGATGATAATAAAAGAAGCGGGACCAGAAATTTTTTTCCAAAGCCAGTGAACTATACTACCGTCTGGATCCCGGGAAGCAGAACCGTCTAAAACGACACTATCTGCCGGTGAAGAAATAATTTGATCTGATCCCGCCTCCGCTATTGGAGGTTTATTATTACAATTACTTTCACACGACGCTTCCTATTTGCACGATGTTGCAATAACGGGTATTAAAATCAAAGTCAAAATTGTACGTACCAGTGAACTTTGACAAAGGATTTTGATTTGCATGATGAATATTTTCAAGCTGCTTCGATTATAAGTTAGCGATTTTTGTTAGACTGCTAAATTAAATCGTATCCCCATTTTTGGGTATTTTGGCCGTGATGGCTCTTCATTACGTCCGATCTGGCGGCATTGGTAAAGAGAAATATTATTGTTAGGATCAGTTGAACCCGAGCCATACAATAACATTGGTTCAGAGTCGCCTCCACAATCCCTAACGATATTGATTGTGTCCATACATAATTTCGCAATGGGTGCGTGGTTTACTTCTATAACAGGTACGGGTGTTGTTTTAAGCACGAAGTAAAACTCATCATTGTCACAATCAAAAGACTGTCTGCAAGAATTATGTGTGCTTTCATCGCGGAAACGCATTTTGTAGAAAATAAAGGTATTTTCTGGTTAACGGAACTGTTTAGGAGTTCGACAGGATGGGAACTATTAGCGGCATAAATTAAGTTTGTAACGACAAAAAGTTATTTTAACATCAGACTCAAGAGACCATCTTTTTCAAAATGGCCTCTTGGTTTGAGTAGCTCCTATTCCGCCTCTCTGAATTTATTATTGAAAACATAGGAGGCGATTTGCCTTCCTTGTTCTTCTCCCTTCAAACATGCATTTCTAAAATGATACCCTACATAAATCCTGGAAAGCGAATTATCCCTTGCGGCTTTTGAAATGCTCGAATAATGACGAGTAACACCAGGAGTTGTTGGACTGGTTTGATTGATCGAAATATTATCAGTTTCAAAAAACAGTTTCAATATTTCTGAAGCAGTTCCACCAAAATTTGCGTGGGCAGAAGGATAATCAGGAATGGGAGGAGTATAAACATTAAATGCGGGATTATCAGGATCCGGACCCTCTGTATAACCCGGAAGCCATGTTGCATCGCCAATTGTGTTGGTATTGCCATCATCGGCTATTCTGATCGCAGTTTCCGGTCTCCAATAGAAGTAATGATATTTTGCTTCAAAACAACCAGTCATCCCATCTGTCATTGCGGTATGCATCAGTGCAAATAATCTCGCTGTTTTCCATGCATCTAATTTTTTGGTGGCGATTATATTTCTTGCAAAACGATTCCAGCCGATAGAAGAACGTTCTACCCAAAACCTTCCGATCTCATCTTCATCGGCAGTTCGTGTGTGACCGACTCTTCCTCCCTTTGCCTTTACCTCATTGAACTCTGTTGCGTATTCTGATGAGCTAACAGCATAAGGAGGTGTTGGTCTGAACTGGTTGTTATCCGGAACAACAAAACCTGTCATCAAAGTTCCCCAAAGCTGTAAAGCTTTTATTTTTGGCATTCCCGGATTGCTAAAAGGAAGTGTAGAACGGTATTCGCCCGGGTCATCTCCATCAGGAACAGGAAATATCAAATTGGCCTGCGCAAAATTATCGGTGGAACGATTGGTAATTATTGCTTCGGCAGCCTGCTTGCCAAGACTTTTACCTGCTTCTTTACTTTCTCCATTGGGAATGGTTGCAAGACTTTCATTGTACCAGGTATCAATGGGATGCAGGTCTTGTATATTCATTCCTTTGATCGTCCAATAAGCAGCACTCGCGACAGCTGCGTCCGGATTTGCGAATTGTGCTCTTTCATTCAACGCAAACCGTTCATACTTTGGCTTAATGGAATTAAGTGCATCATGAACGGCAATCTGGACCATTGCAAAATAACGTGACTGTTCAGGAGGGGTAAATGGACCATTCATTACTATACTTGCTTTTTCGTTCCAGTACATGACCATATCATTTTCGGCAAAACCCGGGTTGTCAGGCCTTTTAGCCGATGATGCTTCTTCTCCGGGCAAACGGTCTATGTCCTGTTTTTTACAAGATAAAAGACCTGTAATACTCATTGCAAAAAGCAAGAGTATTTTTAATAAGGATATTTGTTTCATAACTCAATGTTTTAATGTTTTAAATATTATTTAGAAAATAGTTGATGTTGGATAAAGCTATTCCAGGTAAAACGCTTACGTTAATGAATGCGACAAGGGAGAAACCATTAACTGCAGATAATGAAGAAAAGAAGATGAGAGAAGAGGGCCTGCATGACCCTCATCCGTCTTTGATGAATGTATTTCGTCGTGATACTGCCAGTGATCGTCTCATTTTAGTTTCCATGGCTCGCATTGCTATCAATTTCAAGTATATTTAATTATACTTTCAAATACAAGGGTACAGAGCAAACTTAGAAGTAACCCTGTATAAACTTTTGCGGATATATTTTACTGCTATGAAAAAAATGTCAATATGTATTTTGCTGATTGCATTTTGCACATTTTTATTTTCACAGGAGACAGGATCCGTGCAGGGAAAGGTTATTGATTGGCAAACCCGTGAAGCCTTACAGAACGCAACCATTTTCATCAAGGGAACGAAACGCTCAACATTAACAGACAAAGAAGGACACTTTGTTATAAATAAGATATCACCAGGGCGGGTTTCGCTTATCATCAGCTATGTTGGATATAAGGATACGGAGATACTGGTGATCATTACTGGCGGAGATACTTTTGATATTAATATTATTGGGTTGCTCGCGGATCCTAAGGAGGGAAATGATGTCGTTGTATCTGCATCGAAGCGGGCTGAAAAGATTACTGATGCCCCTGCGTCGATCAGGGTTATTGGCAAAAAGGAGTTGGATGAGTTTGCAGGTTCCAACGTATTTGAGTTGGCAGCCTATCACCAGGGTGTTGAATTTGTACGCAGTGGTATTGACTATGTTGCGTTAAATGCAAGAGGATTCAACAGGGCTGCCAATAATAAGATTTTGCAGATCGTGGATAACCGCATAGCCATGACCACGATAAGTATTGGCTTACCAACGTATAATTATTCAACAGTGAACAAAGAGGATGTAGATCGCATTGAGGTCGTACTGGGCCCGCAGGCAGCTTTGTACGGACCGAATGCCCACAATGCCATCTTTAACACGATTATGAAAGATCCGAGAAAGTCCCGGGGAACAACCGTAGCCATTAGCGGAGGCAATCGCTTTCAATTCAGCGGTCGCTTGCGGCACGCGGCAAAGATCAACGACAAGTGGGCCTATAAGCTAACCGGCGAATATGTTACCGGAAATGATTTCCAGTTTTACGACAGTGTCTATGCAGGCAATCAACCTCCCGGCTTAAATCCATATTACGGACCCGCCATTACAATTCCCGAACGAAACGTAAACTTTGATTTTCGCAGGATACGTGGAGAGGCTCATGTGTATTACAGTTTAACGCAGAAAGCTGACGTGATCATTTCGGGAGGAACGAGTGATAATAATTCTCTGGGTGTTGCCAATGGCGGACGAAATCAAATGCAGGGCGTCAGGTATGGTTTTTTACAGGCCCGCTTTGTACATAAGAATTTTTTTGCTACGATCTATAATACCTGGGGAAGTTTACGCACCTCCTACAGCATAGCATCCTATACTACTGACTATTGGAACCGGACGCATAGTACGATTACCAACTGCGATCTTTTTCCTGACTCCTGTTACTTACCGCCTGAAGAAGCTGAAAAAAATGCCCTGCGCCCCGGTAATACATTTAAAGAGATCAACCAGCGGTTAAATGCTGAAGCGCAATACAATTATTATTTTGAGAATGCAGGCCTCTTTCTGATTGCCGGGATCAGCTATCAAAAAGAAAAACCAAAAACATTTGGTTATTCGCTGGTTGATAAAGACCAGCGGATATATGTCACCCAAGCAGGAGGAGTAGTACAATTGGAAAAAAAATTACCATGGGACCTCCGATTGATCGGCGCAGCAAGATTTGACAACCACAGTAATTTCGGAAACTTTTTTTCTCCGAAACTGGCATTGACAAAAAGCATTGGCGAAAACAATGTCAGGATGACATGGGCAAGAGCTTATTCCATGCCCAGTATTTTCTTTCAATATGCCAACGCGGATGGCTTTTTTTTCGGCAACGGACCCGGAGTAAAGTATAAAACCAATGGGCCGGGATTCAGCGATCCGGCGACAGAAAAAGTCACCACACCCTTAAAGCCGGAAGAAAATAATACATGGGAAATTGGATATAAAGGAACAATAGAAAAAAAAATATTTATTGATATCAACGGTTATTATGGGATCAATAAAAATTTTTTAAGCCCGCCTCAACCTGTTGCCGGCAGGGCGATAGCTGTTGGAAAATTTCCTGTTTCTCCGGCTTTCCCAGGGTCAGTTACCAATGATACTTTGAATGACGCCCTATTTACTACATTTTTTAATTACGGTGATGTTAAAGCTTACGGCGTTGATATCGGTCTAAACTATTCTTTTAACAAGATCATCAACCTCGCATTGAGGTATTCCTGGTTTGACTCTGATATTACAAAAGACAACCTGAAGAATGATGCCAATAGTGACGGATATGTTTCCAGTGATGAAAAAAGTCTGAATGCACCCCGCCATCGGGGAGTTGCAATTGTTAGCTTTCAAAACTTATACAAGCAAAAATTATATGCAAGTATTGCTGCACGATTTACTGAATCCTACGATTTTTACAGCGGCAGCCAAATCGGTACCGCGAATGGAAAAGGTAGCCAGGGTAAAATATATTGGGGAGATGACCCCGTGACAGGGACGCCCCGTTATTATATTAAAAATTTTGACTGGGGTCCATTGGGCGGATTTGTGATAATTGATCTTGGCGCGGGGTATAAACTGAATGACATGATCAAGATGAATATGAATATCACGAATTTGTTTAATGTTAAACAGCGGGAATTTGTGGGGTCGCCCTATATCGGAAGGCTTATTTGTTTTGAATTAAAGATGCATGTCCCGGAGCATAAAAGGAGGTGAAAGTCCGGAAGCGATCAGGCTTAGAAAGCAATCTGAGAGTTGTCAGTGTCTTATTGAATTATCATCGGGAACTTAGTCAATCGTTTTTCCTTTGTTGTGTACACTTCTTTTTTGTCTTTGACCACCTGAATTTGTCGTGAAAACACGGCAATTGGTCGCACCAGGTTTTATAAATGTGATTCTTTTCGAACGAAAAAAATTAAATTTAATATGACGTAAGATATTAAATGAAGATTCGTGACTTTATATTTTCGGAAAAGCAATCTCATCGTCTAAAGCGGCACCTGCTGTTCTGGGTGTTTTATTGGACATATTTAACTTTTTTACACGCAGCGGCTCCGGGCGGCAAACCCCGCATCGATTTCTTCGCGAATTTGCCCTATGCTACTGTATATTCTTTTTCAATATTGGTTCCACAGGCATTTTTTACCTATGCTTTAATTTCTTTTGTTCTGCCAAAATATTTATTGAAGAATAAGTATGTTTTCTCTTTTTTTTGGATCATTATTTTTGCGATACTAACCGGGATTATTAGTTATCTCCAGTTGAAGTTTGTCCACCCGGTCATTGAGGGATCAATATTACCGCGGCGCTTTACAACAGGAAATATGGGTACCATCGGAGATCATTTTTTCGATTTTATCGCGTGCTTTAAAGGTACCCTTGTTGCAGCATCCGCTGCTTGTGGTATCAGGTTAGTAAAATATTGGCACCTGAAAGAAAGACGGACATTCGAATTGTTGAAAGAGAAAACGCAAGCGCAATTACAACTGCTCAGGGCACAAATTCATCCACATTTTTTGTTCAATACCCTTAACAATATTTTTTCAAAGGCTCAAAACGAATCGCCAGGCAGCGCTAAGATGATTATGGAGCTTTCACATATCCTCAGGTATGTATTGGATGAAGGCAAAAATGCGCTGGTTCCCCTGGAAAAAGAATTGCAGATGCTTGTTGACTACGTCAACCTGGAAAAGATGAGGTATGCTGAGAAACTTGATCTCCATGTTTCGCTTCCTTCAAATACAGAAAACGTACAAATTGCTCCGCTGCTTTTACTGCCATTCATTGAAAATTGTTTTAAACACGGTACAGGCGAAATGTACCATAATCCCTGGATCAATTTGAACATTGAATTGAATGAAACGTCTTTGACAATGAAATTAATGAATGGAAAAATTGCTCCCAAAGGCAATGGTGACAGAATTATAGGAACAGGAATTGTGAATGTGGGAAAACGACTGGAGCTTTTATACAAGGACAAATATGACCTGCAAATAAATGAGGATGATGAGGTCTTTATCGTAAATCTTGCTCTTGAATTGACAACAATTACAGCAGCAACTGCCCATAATAGACCAAAAGGTAGTAAAATAGAATACGCATAGAAAAATAGAAAGCAAAAGTGAATATAAAAAGCTTCATATTCTCGGAAAAAAAGCCGGATCGCCTTAGGCGACACTTCCTGTTTTGGTTTTGCTACTGGCTATATTTTACCTTCTTTCATATTTGCTGGTGTGGTGTTCCTGAATTGGCCTATTTCGAAAATATTCCATACACAACGGTGGAGGCGTTTTCGCTTTTTCTTCCACAGGTTTTTTTTGCGTATACTTTACTTTATCTCGTCTTGCCCAACTATTTATTAAAAAACAAATATTTTATTTCATTACTATGGATTGTTTTTTTTCTGTTTGTGACCTTTGTCATTACTTATGTAATGCTGGCTTATGCCAATGAGCCAATAATGGAAAGATTACTTCCTCAAAAATATATGATGTACGACTTGCGATCTGACGCGGGTAACCTATTTCTTGCATTGACTATAACCGGTAAGGGAACGTTAGTGGCATCAGCAGGAGCCTGTAGTATCAGGCTGGTAAAGTATTGGCATTTGAAAGAACAGAAAAATCTCGCGTTGCTGAAGGAAAGAACTGAAGCCCAGCTGGAATTGCTCAGGGCACAAGTGCATCCGCATTTTTTATTTAATACGCTTAATAACATCTATTTCAGGGCCCAAAATGAATCGCCGGGAAGCGCCAAAATGATCCGGGAGCTTTCACATATTCTCCGGTATGTTCTGAATGAAGGTGAGCGGGAATTAGTTCCCCTGGAAAAAGAAATTCAAATGCTTATTGATTATGTCCATCTTGAAAAAATGCGTTATGATGATAAGCTTGATCTTCACCTCTCGCTCCCTTCCGAAGCAAAGTGTTTGTATATCGCACCTTTGCTATTATTGCCTTTTATCGAGAATTGTTTCAAACATGGCGCAAGCAAAATGCTGAACAGCCCCTGGATCAATTTGAAGATAGAATTAGTTGGACCAATATTTTTTATGAAAGTA
>DASVAM010000448.1:0-6010 GCA_036376375.1 Chitinophagaceae bacterium | reverse complement strand
ATCATTCTTATTTCGCTGGTCGCTCTACGACTGATAAAAAAAATCGCGATCGTCCGGTTACAGAAATTGTCTCAAAAAACGAATACAACCATTGATGACTTTCTGATGTTGTTAATTGAAAGATCAGTGCTGCCGTTTTTCTATATCCTAAGCATTTATGTGGGTATCTCATACCTGGCATTAGAATCCCGAATTCAGAACATACTTAAAATAGTGTTGCTTGTGGCCGGGACCTTTTTTGCCATAAGACTTGTAACGTCGGCTATCAGTTATTTTGTAAACACTTTTACCCGTTCAGAAATTGATGCAGAGCTAAAACGAAAACAGGCGAGGGGTATATTGATCATTGCAAATATAATCGTGTGGATACTCGGTATAATTTTCCTGATCGACAACCTTGGCTACGATATAACCACTCTCGTCGCTGGTCTGGGAATCGGCGGAATTGCAATTGCACTTGCCGCACAAGCTGTATTGGGCGATTTGTTTAGTTATTTTGTAATATTCTTTGATAAGCCATTTGAGATTGGCGACTTTATAATTATTGGTGATAAGATGGGCACTGTTGAATATATTGGAATCAAAACTACCCGTTTGAGGGCATTGGGGGGAGAGCAATTGATAATGTCAAACACTGACCTCACCAATTCAAGAGTTCAGAACTACAAAAGGATGGAAAAAAGAAGAGTGGTTTTTTCCGTGGGAGTATTATATGAAACGCATCCTGACAAACTCAGAAAAATACCAGCTATAATAAAAAAAATAATCCAGGAGCAAACCCAGGTAGAATTTGACAGGGCTCATTTATCAAAGTTTGGGAGTTCCAGTGTGGATTATGAAGTAGTTTACTACATTGCCGGAGCAGATTACAATGTATTCATGGATAAGCAACAACTAATTAACCTTGGCATTTTCGAGCAATTTCATAATGAAGGGATCTCTTTTGCTTATCCTACACAAACAATTTATTTCGGTAATTCAGAAAGTGAAAATGAAAGAAGGAAATATGCATCCACGCATTCAAAATATAATTGGCATCAATAAACGTTGCATCACGCCTGGCCTAAATTTGTGGCGGAGGGAATTGTTATACTGAAGGTTGACCCCTGGTTGACCGCTGACTGAACGGTTATGGAACCTTTATGCAATTTTATGATCCTGTTTGCCATAGATAATCCAAGCCCGAACCCACGTCTTTCCATATTCTTATTTGCCCGGTAAAACGGCTGAAAAATATTATTGATCTCATCCTGGGGGATCCCAATTCCCTGATCTTCTATGGCTACAATGATATTTCCCTCTACCGCCTTTAAACTGATCGTGGCTTCCTGGTTTTGGGAATACTTGCACGCATTCAGAACAATGTTTTTGATGGCTGTCCTCAGCAATGCCTCGTTCCCGTACACCAGGAGACTTTCTTCGTTTACGGGCATATGATCAAAATTCAGAAGTACTGAGTATGCATTGTTGATCTTGGAAAGTTCCAAAGGAAGTTCCATCAGGATTTCGTCAATGCGGACGAGATTGATATCGAGACCACCTTTGTTGCCCGATGCACTTGCAAATTCCAAAAGCGTTTGTGTCAGTTTATTCATGTGACGCACATCATTATATACCGATTGAATTACTTTTCTGTATTCCTCTGGCGTACGATCATATTCTAACAGCACTTCCAATTGGCTTGAAATAGACGTCAATGGTGTGGAAAGTTCATGCGAGGCATTTGCAATAAATCTTCTTTGCACTTCAAATCCTTCCTGTAATTTATTAAGAAGCTGATTAAATGTGTTGGCCAGGGAGTACCACTCATCCTGTACTTTTCCGGTTGATACCCGTTGAGTTAAGTCCTGCACTGAAATAACAGAAACATCATGTGTAATTTCCTTGATGGGACTTAGCAGTCTTTGTGAAAAAATAAATCCAATAATCAGTGCTGAAATGGTTCCGAATACAAAACCCAGCAACAGAATTGTTCGCAGGCGAACCAGGTTTTGTTTGCCATCTTCATCGTTCGCTGCTGAAATGATAAATATTTCATCAACATCACCAAATTTATAGGCGATTGCTTCCTTGTTCCCTTTTCTAAAATATACCGACTCATTGTTATGTCCCAGCGTATTGAGAATGTCTTTATCAACTTCTATATGATCATTCCTCACTTCGCTATACCGGTATATTTCGTTTTCATTAGAGTCATAAACCTGGATGATTTTTTCTTTCAATGATACGGCGGTCAATGAATCAAATTGCCTGATAAGACTGGGATCAAAGGTTTCCCGTCTTTCCAATAGCCGTCCGATAGTAATGGCACGATTGATCAGACGGGTTTTCATCGTATTGATTCTTTCCTTGGCAGAAATATAATAGACTGATGCACATACAACTCCCATTATTATGAAGACAAATAGGACAAATAACAACGTGATACGATATCGTACCGGCATAGTTTTCAATTTTCTTTAAGCACATACCCAAAACCAACCTGGGTTTGTATCAACTTATGATCAAAATCCTTATCCACCTTATTTCTTAAATAGCTTATATAAACGTCAATAACATTTGTGCTTCTTTCAAAGTCTATATTCCAAACATTCATGGCAAGGTCAGCACGGGAGACCACCCTATTCTTATTACGTAATAAGAACTCCAATAGTTGAAACTCTTTTACAGTAAGATTTATTTTTATTCCACCTCTTGTAACTTCCCTGGTTTCAAGATTCATTTCGAGATCATCTGCCCTCAGAAAATTTCCGGTGGGCACCTGCTGTGACAATGTTCTCTTCAGCAAAACCCGGATCTTCAACAAAAGTTCTTTAAACTCGAATGGCTTAACTATATAATCGTCTGCACCGGCATCATAGCCTTCCACCTTGTCATCAAGTGTAGGAAGCGACGTGATCATGATGATCGGGATATTTGCATTTTCTTTTCTTATTATTTTGCATAGATCAAATCCATTGATACCGGGCAAGTTGATATCGAGAATGATCAGGTCATAGCTGTGGGACTTGAATAATCTTTGGCCCATGTTACCATCGTATGCTATTTCAACATAATAGCCCTTTTCTGCCAGCCCAAATTTCAGGGTGTCAGCGATTTTTCGCTCATCTTCAACGATCAGGATTTTTCTTTCCTCCATCATTCAATTATCGGGGTTAAAACTAAGATAAACAATTCGGTAACACGATTTTTGATTCTAACATGTTTCTAATCCCAGATTAATATGTATCTAACCTCTTGTTCCTTATTTTAATATCCCAAAAAGGAACCATGTTTAGAAATATTCTGATACCAGTTGATTTTGAAATAAACACTGAAATGGCGATAAAAAAAGCGATCGAACTTTCAGATGAGAGAGAAGCAACTATTAATTTATTTCATGTTCAAAGAAATTCGTTCTTTTCAAAATTAAACCATCGGACTACTAATGGCTTTAACAATGATTGGGAGATTGGCCCGTTAAACGTTTCTGAAGAAATGTTAAAATGGAAAGAATTGATCCAAACGAATTATCCTGATTTAAAAGTGAAAGCTGACATTAAAAAGGCACCATCAATACAGAATGCAATCATTAGTAAGGGAAAAGCTATAGAAGCTGATCTTATTATAATTTGCAAGCATTCATACAATAAACTATTCACTTTTCTAAACACCGTCTTTCCAAACAGAATTGCCAAGATGACGGGAGCCCCGGTCCTTACCTTCATGCCAGGTTCGTTTTACACAAAGACAAAATGTATCGTTGTTCCGATAGGACCGACAATTCCAAAAAGGAAGATAGATATGCTTGTCGCCTTCAAACAGAAATTCAGAATCTCGATCCACCTTGTCACCGTATTGAAGGAGAAGCAAAATTCAAATGAATTCTCTGCTTATGCTTTAATGCAGACATATAAATTTCTAAAAGATATAGTTCAATGTCCGTTGCATCACGAGGTTTTACATGGGAATAATGTAGCTGCAGCCGCGTTCAACTATGCCAAAAGTATAAAAGCCGATATGTTGTTGGTTGAACCCGAATTGGAAACACAGTTGTCGACTTTTCCAAAAAAGCATATCAATGATGAATTAAAACCTAATTCCAAACTGCAAATACTGGCCGTACATTCTTAAACACTAAAGAAGTTGAATATGAAAAAAATTGTTTTGATACCTATATTGTTGATGGCGGTTTGGTCATTCGGGCAAAAAGTGGATGATGCAAAGCGATTCCTGTATTATGAAAGATTTGAAAGTGCAAAAAAACAGCTACATCAGCTATTAAGAAATGATCCGGTAAATGCGGAAGCATGGTATTTACTGGCAGATGCATATCAATCATCAGGTCGTCCTGTCACCGACACCCTGCAGATGGCTCCGGATAATGTAAAAGATGAGCCGTTCTATTTGGTGGCGCTGGGTTCTTCTTACCTGTACAATAATAATGCAATTGATGCAGAACGATACTTTAATGAGGCGCTTGAAAAAACAAAGTATAAAAATGCGGGGATTATTCTTGCAGTTGCAAATGCAAAAATCAAAAATAAGCCCGGAGATGCCAACCAGGTAATTGAGCTGATCAATAGGGTATTAAGAAAGCACAAGCATAATGCCGCAATGTATGTTGCTCTTGGAAAGGCATATAGAAAATTGAATAATGGGTCCCAGGCATTTCTATATTTTAAACAAGCGATTGAAATGGATAAGAATTATGCTGAACCCTATTATTTGACGGGGATGATATTCCGGACCCAAAATAATGCTGAGTTGTACCTGGAGTATTTTAATAATGCGATTGCAGCAGATATAAATTATGCTCCGGCTTATTATCAATTATATCATCATTACTATTTCCGTAATGTAAACACAGCAAGAACATATCTCGAAAAATTCATCAGCTTGTCCGATCACGATATTCAAAATGACTACAACTTTACGGATATCCTGTATTTGACAGGGGATTATAAAGCAGCAATCGCACATGCAAACAAACTTATTGAGAAAGAAAAGAGCAATCTGCCAGCAAGGATATACAAGCTGATAGCTTACAGCAATCACGAGATTGGTAATAATGATGAGTCTTTTAAATTCATCCATAAATATTTTTCAGAAGTTAGGGATAGCAACATCATTGCCAGGGATTTTATCCTCCTGGCCGACCTGTATGCAGAGAGGAAGGAGATGGATTCAGCTATTTTCTTCTATTCGGTAGGTGTAGCTCTCGAACGGGATACTGCGGCACTTGTCAAATATTACAGGACCCTTGCTGATCTTTCAAAAGAATTAAAAGATTATAACGCAAGGGCTATGTGGTTAGGAAAGTATTATAACAATAACCCGAAGTCAACAAATGTGGATCTTTTTAATTGGGGTCTTGCCTATTACCAGGCGGAGAATTTTGAAAAAGCAGATTCCGTTTTTGGCATTTATTCTCAACGTTATCCCGAACAGGACTTTGGATACTACTGGCAGGCGAGAAGCAATGCTGCAATTGACAGTCTTATGGAAAAAGGTCTGGCAGTACCACATTATCTCAAAGTCGTTGAGATCGGCGAAAAAGACTCCACTGCAAATTCAAAAAAGCACTTAATTGAGGCTTATGGCTATTTAGCAACTTACCAGGCCAATCAAATTAAAGATTACGACACGGCGATTACTTACTTTGAGAAGATATTGACATTAGATCCGGATAATGACCAGGTAAAAAAATATTTGGAGGTTTTACAAAAAACCGTGGCTAAAAAAGAAGCACTTACAGATTCATAAAACCGGAGTGATTCACCTTTAGCTTTAGCGCTTTGCTTGTTTCATATTTTCGATTCCCTCAGGCGCTTCATTAATCGTGAAGCGCCTTTTTAAAGCACAGGGCTTGAATTCCTTATTCAAACGTGAACCTAATATGCAATTTTAATTTTTTTCTAATATGCCTTTAATTGATTTCTAATCTCAACCGGTTAGTTTTATCGCTAATGGCATAAGCAGTTTAGTTAGTTTAAGATTATTAAAAATGTTTTTCTCTAGTGCAGTTTTT
>DASVAM010000432.1:0-7565 GCA_036376375.1 Chitinophagaceae bacterium | reverse complement strand
AAACTGGATGATTAGTTGGGAATGGTCAATGGTGAATAGTGAATAAATAGTTGAAGGTGTCTTTCAGGGCACCTTTTATATTGCATCATGCTCCACAAAAGAGGGATTCATTTTTATTGGGTGCTGGGTTTATTTGCTGTTTATTTAATAAATGGATTGATCGCTATTCCCAAAAATTCGGTTACCTATGATGAAATGGATCATTGGAGCTATGGCAAGAGAATACTGATGCGAAAAACAGATAAGGTTTTTCAATATGATGATGCCAGCGCTATGCCGATCTCCGGAATAAATGCAATACCAAGAGCTTTTCAACAATTAAAAAATCCAGGACTCTTAAAAACTGATGGCGGCTTTAGTGATATCATGAATGGCCGCTATGTTACATTGATTGTTTGTCTTCTCACAGGATTGTTTATTTATACCTGGTCAAAACAATTGTTTGGTGAGAAAGGGGGTTTGCTCTCTCTGTTTTTGTTTGTTTTTTGTCCAAACCTGAATGGGCATGGAATTCTATTAACAACCGATGCGTACACTGCAATGTTTACAGTATCAACAACCTATTTTTATTGGAAGTTTATAAAGCGATCCGGTTGGAAATATTTTCTTGCATTTAGCTTTAGCCTCGGGTTGGCACAGATCGTTAAATATTCAATGGTACATCTTTATGTTATTCTTACGATCGTTTCCCTCCTGGTTTTAATAAAAAGAAAAACAATCTTCAGCGGTTTTAAAAGAAATCTTGGAAGGTTAATTGTATTAAAGGTCATTATCATCTTTATCATCAATCTTGGCTTTCTTTTTAATCACCCGGGAAAAAGTCTGCGTGAATTTAAAATGGCAAGCCAATCATTTACGGATCTTCAAAGTTCATTTATTGGCTCGGTCTCTTTGCCGGTTCCCGAACCTTATATTGTCGGACTTGACCAGACAACTTACATGAATGAGTTAGGAGCTGGGCATGTCAATGTTTCGTATACAAACTATTTACTGGGCAGAAAAAGGACGGGAACGGGCTTTTGGTATTATTATTTGGTCGTTTTCATTTTCAAAACACCCTTGGCAGTCTTGCTCCTTTTAATAGCCGCCATTTTCTTTCTATTTGTAAGAAAAAAGAAAGAGGGACATCCAAGCACCATGCTTTTTCTATTAAGCTTTATATTCTATTTTCTTGTTGTCCTCGGTTTTCAAAATAATCTACAGTTGGGGATCCGTCATGCGTTGATGGTGTATCCATTGCTTTATGTACTGGGCGGGTTCGTTGTGCAGACAACTTTTTATCAGAAGCGGGCAAAACTATTTTCAACTTTATTGGTCGTTTATTCTCTTGCGACGTATTATTTCTTTTTTCCGAACCTGATCTCCTATTCAAATGAGCTGATTCTGAAGAAAAAAAATGCATACAAAGTGATGGCGGATTCAAATCTTGATTTTGGCCAGGGTTGGTATGCGGTGAAAAAATATTTGGCAGCGAATCCGGAAGTTCGGTTAATAAGTAATACGCCAGAAGAAGGTAAATTTGTGATCGGGGTCAACTATTATCTTGATCTGAAAGGCGAGCATGATTTTCCCTGGATCTATGATTTAAAACCCGTAACACAGATCGGTCACTGTTTTCTCTTGTTTGAAGTAAAAAGCAGTGATCTAAACAATCAATAAATTGACTGACAACAAATCAATATTTGTCATCATTCCCTGTTATAACGAAGCAAAGGTAATAAGGAATACTGTCAACGAAGTTCTGGAGAAAGGATACACAGTTGTGATCGTTGATGATTGCTCAAAAGATCATTCCAGGAGACAACTGTCAGGGTTACCGGTCTATTATCTGCATCATCGTGTGAATATGGGACAGGGAGCATCTTTGCAAACAGGTATTGAGTTCGCAAAAAGAAAAGGTGCTAAATATTTTGTCACGTTTGACGCGGATGGACAGCATGATATTAATGATGTACCCGGTATGGTGGCGTATTTGGAAAAGGAAAATGCTGATATTGTTTTTGGTTCCCGGTTTCTGCAGGGAGCTAAAACCAATGTATCCCGCTCACGCAGCTTTGCGTTAAACCTCGGGCGCTATATTAGTTATTTGGTCTCAGGAATTATGCTAAGTGACTCATTCAATGGCTTGCGATTATTTTCAAAACAAACGGCTGATAAGATAAAAATCAGGGAAAACAGGATGGTTCATCCGGTGGAATTCCTGGTGCTGACTGCTGCTAATAAACTAAAGCATGTTGAATATCCGGTGTCTATTCATTACAGTGATTATTCGAGAGCCAAAGGGTTAAAGAACAGTGATGGAATAAAGATCCTTTTTGAAATGTTCTTATATAAAATTTTCCGCTGATGAATATTACGATCATACAAATTGTTCTTACCGTCTGCATTGCCCTGATCGCCGTTTATATGTATGTGCGTTTGCGCAGCGGCTTATTTGATGTTATTCTCATCGTGCTTTTCTTTACAGCGGGAGTATTTTTTGTTTTGTTTCCCGAAACGACCAATAAGATTGCTCATTTTGTAGGCGTCAGCAAGGGTGCGAACCTGCTCTTATATTCCGCGATACTATTTTTGTTCTTTCTTATCCTGAAACTCTATTCCCGGTTGAGAAGGGTCGAAGAGAAGTTCACTGAGCTTGTTAGAAATAAAAGCATTGAGGAAGCAGAAGAGTTTGATAAAAAAAATTAATTGCCGCCTGGTTTTTTTGCTTTATTAGCGTCGGATTTCTGCTTTAATTTTTCCTCGTTCCTGTTGCCTTTATAATCCAGGATCGGGTCGCCTACAGGCGCCTGTCCATCTTCCAGTTTATAGTTGAATACTTTATTGACATGGACCCATTGTCCATTTTGCCATTTAAAACCTTCATAATCACCGTCCGGGACAAAGGTCCATGGAAAATCGGGTTCTTCTGTTTCCGAGATCAAATGATCAAATAAGATCAATTTTAATTCCGGCTCGTAGTTTACATAGGTCCTTGCATCCTTTTTATACTCGATGCTAAACCGCGATTGCGTAGGTTTTACTATGCTATCTTCTTTAAAACTAAAACCGCCGCCAAACACAGGATTCTTTTTCTCGTCGAATGTTAATACGTCGATCCATTTCTTTTTGCTCCGTAAGCCTTCATGATCGATGCCCAAAAGAGTGTAATAATTTTTTCCCTGGTATTGTGTTTTTATAATGTTGTAATAAACAGCACCGATCCAGCTTGTGTCCCTGCAAATGGCCGTGTAAGCATTTTCGGTCCATTGAGATTTGTCAAGCAGGCGAAACCCTTTTAAGGATCCATCAGCGGTTCTCATCTGAATGAATCCACGCTGCCAGCCGGAATAATCATCAATTTCAACATACCAAGTAAATATTCTGAAAGTACTATCCGGGGCATATAATTTTGAAATACCAAGTACAGAATCAAACGGATAATAAAATGAGTTCTTAACCTGCAGGGCCCTTATGAAGGTGGGAACAAAATCCTTATAGGCGAGTAACCGGCCTACCTCCAGGGTATCTGTGATCATGAATTTTGCTATCTGCTGCAATGAATCTTCTTTGATCTGCAATATCTTTCTATCCACTTTCGAAATGACCTGGGAAGAAGCCGCAATAGACGAAAAAAGCAAAACAATCGCCGTTAAATAGGAGAGGTTTGATTTTTTCACAGAATTCAACATTGGCATTTGATGCGAAGTTACATTGCTTTTACCAGACGAAGAATAACGCAAAAGGGTTCGGTTGATATTATAACTTTTTATTTACCCTTGCCCGTCAGAAGACAGGCTCTTGCAAAATCTGAAAGGCTGTTGAACCTTAGATCGATATCAAGGTGGGGAAAAGGATTCTCCGGATGAGTGGATGCAATATATACCGAGTACATACCCGCATTTTTTCCAAAAAGCATATCACTGGGTTTATTTCCGGCTATGACAGATTTGCCAAGATCAATTAGAGGAAAATCTTTTTTGGCGCTATAAGCCATCCCGGGATTGGGCTTTCGGCAAATAGCTTTTGCATCGACAGCGGTGCAATAATAAATACCATCGATCCTTCCGCCGGCATCAGCTATTTCACGCTGCATATTTTGATGAATTGTGACAAGGTCATCCTCCGTCATTAATCCTTTGCCAATTCCCCGTTGGTTGCTGACAACGATTATTGTTCCGAATCTCCCCGCAAAAGTTTTCATAGCATCTTTTACTCCTTCATAGAATTTAAATTCCTGCCAGTTGCGGATATAATCGTCTTTTTTTTCATAATTAATGACACCATCACGGTCAATAAATAATGTCCATCCGTTATCAATATCTTTCAGATCAAGTTGGGTTTGCTTCAATTCCTGCTGCACCCGAAAATAATCTTCAGGAATTCCAATATCGATAAAATACTCATCCTGAACCGAGCCGTAGATCCTTCTCGTTTCAAAATATTTTTCCAGGTATTCTTTCTCGAATGAAAACTTTCCGGGTAAATCTTCAGCAAGGAATTGTTCGGTATTCAGGATATAAACCCCACCATTTATCAGGCCGCTTCTATAGAATTTCTTTTCTTCAAAACTTCCTATCGAGTCATCTTCATTCAATTGAACCACTCCATAGCGGTCAAAAGTTTCCATTGGTTTTAACAATAAAGTGCAATCAGCGTTATGGTTCCGGTGTTCGGCGAAAGCCATTTCGAGGTCAATTTTAAAAATTGTATCTCCGTTTGCAACCAATACAGTCTGTTCAGAGGCCTTATAACAGGAAGCAAGGATAGCGCCGCCGGTTCCTAAAGGTTCTTTTTCGGTCAAACACTGGTAATCGAGTGTGGCAAAATCTTTTTGTAAATATTCTTCGATCACGTCATGTTTATAGCCAAGCGAAAAAATAAACTTTTCAATGCCCTGGCTCCGTAAATAATTTATTATGTAAAATAAAAATGGACGTGCATTTACAGGTGCCATGCATTTTGGAAGATCTGGAATCGCATCCCGAAGCCGGGTACCAAAACCGCCTGCTAATATGATAGCTTCTTTCACCAATTTTAGATTGCGGATTTCAGATTTTAGATTTAGGGGGCAAAATATTTCTGTTCGACCAACTGGCAAATAATGTGGCCTACCATGATATGACTTTCCTGTATTCGCGGCGTGTCGGTTGATGGAATGTTGATCAAGTGATCACACAGCGATTTTATCTTACCGCCACTTTCCCCTGTAAAACCAATGGTGATCATTTGCTTTTTCTTAGCAGTGTCAAATGCTTTAATAATATTTGCTGAATTACCGGAAGTAGACAGGCCCACAAGGACATCGCCTTGTCCTCCGATTCCGTCAATCAATCTCGAATAAATTTCATCAAAACTATAGTCATTGGCGACAGCAGTTAAATAAGAAGTATTACAATGCAGCGCTTCAGCCGGCAAAGCTCTTCTGTCTTTATAAAATCTGCCCGAAAATTCGGCGGCCAAATGCTGAGCATCAGCCGCGCTGCCGCCATTGCCACAAAAATAAACGCTGTTGCCATTGCGAAATGCCTTGACAATTACTTCAACAGTATCACAAATTGTCTTCAATAAAGTTTCATCAGCCAATAATTTTTGCTTAGTTTCTATAGATGAGCCAATGATCTCCTTAATTTTCTTCATCAATTCTTAATTCTTAATTATTAATTTTTAATTCAAATCGTCCATGTCGTCAACCCATGCTCCACAAATTGATAGTGCCGGGACCTTCCGCCAAATTTCTCTAAACTTTTCATCACAGTATATTTTGTATTTCCCGGGCAATAAAAGATCATAAAACCGCCGCCACCTGCACCCGAGATCTTTCCACCTGTTGCACCCGAGGCTTTGGCTGTTTCATAAATTTCTTCCATTAATGAATTACTGATCCCCTCTGCCATCTTCCTTTTTTGCTGAAAACCATAATCGAGTATTTCGCCTATCTCTTTTAGCCTGCCTGTCAGCAATGCCTCTTTCATCATCAGGGCCTGTTGCTTTAACTGGTGCATCGCTTCTATGGAACTCTCTTTTTTATTCGTTACATTCTTTGCCTGCTGTTCAATTATTTTTCCGGAATCACGACTCGTGTCTGTATAATACAGTAATAAATTATTCTCTAACTCAAACAAGTATTGTTGTTTTATGCGCAAAGGATTCACCACGACTTTATCGTCTGCAAAAAACTCCATATAATTCACACCACCAAATGTAGCTGCATACTGATCCTGTTTACCTCCCGCAAATTTCAGATCCCTTCTTTCAATATCATACGCATAATGGGCCATATCATACTCACCCAGCGGGAGCCGCAACATTTCTGCAAACGCACCGATCAACGCAACCACAAGTGTGGATGAAGTGCCAAGTCCTGATCCAGCCGGCGCATCCACATAGGCAGAGAGTTTAAAGCCTCCCTGCAACCCATGATCTTTTTGGATCCTGTTATAGACTCCTTTCATCAGGTCAAGCTGTCCCGTGACCGGCAATTCATTGGCCCAATCAAAAATCTGTTCTTCCTGTCTGTCTGTGGCTGATAAGATGATTTTATTATCCGATAATGGCTCCAATGTCGCATGTGCATACAATGATATTGTAGCATTCAAAATGGCGCCACCATAGAGATCACTATAAGGGCTGACATCTGTGCCACCACCGGCCAATCCAATTCGTAAAGGTGCTTTGCTTCTGTAGATCATATGACGTGAAATGTGAAAAGTGAAATGTGAAATAAGTTGCCTTTCATTTTACATCATTTTTGATAACATAGCGAAAGACTTATTTAGCAATTCACCAATCCTTGAAAGTTCTTCAACTGAATAGTAATTTAAATCAACTGCGGTTTCTAGTATTGCATCTACCTCAATTAGAGATCCTCTTGATACTTCTATATACCTTTTTCGCTCAGTAAGAGATCGTCTCGATGCTCCTTCCGCGAGATTTAATTTAACAGATAGCCCAGCCCTTCTCATTTGTTGAACCATATTAAATTTTTCATCGGGCGGCAATTTTATAGAAATAAAATAAATTTCTTTAATCAATTCTCTGGTTGCTTTATAAACCTCCAGCGATTGATGATTCAATTTAATAAACATATAGGAAAGGTTTTAGTTTCACGTTTGACGTTTCACTTTTCACGGCTAAGAGTTAGCACTGCATTAACCAAATTGTTCCAGCTGTATTTTTCTTTTTCTGTGCGAAGATGCGGAATAAAATAATTCTCTCCTAATTGATAAAAACGAAGAATGGAATCAGCAATTGCGTCAGGGGTTGGCTCAGCAACAAGACCGACTTTCTCATGCGGGACCAATGAGGCAAGGCCTCCGACATTTGTGACCACCATAGGTTTTTCAAAATGATAGGCGAGGGGCGTGACACCACTTTGCGTTGCATTCCGATAAGGTTGTATCACTGCATCCGCAGCACATAAATAATTGCGAACTTCAGAATCGGGAATAAAATCTGTTCTTAGAATTAGCTGGTCCTTAATTTTAAGTTGATCGATAAGGTCAAGGTATACTCTTTTATCTTCATAAAACTCGCCGGCGATCAATAGTTTTATCCCCGCTTTCTTAATTCTTTCATCCGCCATC